>DATGLO010000282.1:0-4669 GCA_035294105.1 Allostellaceae bacterium | reverse complement strand
CTTTCGACCGCCTGATCGTAATGGGTATAGGCGCGCGCCGCTTCGACGACCTCGGCCTTATGCGACTTCATCCACGCCATGTTCTCGAACCAGGCTTTGACGAAGTTGCGGACGGCATCGGGATGGTCATGGATCAGCGCGTCGGACGCATAGAGCGCCTCGGCGACGAAATCGGCGCCGGGGCTGATCACCGGCACCAGCACGCGGCCGCGCTTGCTCTCGGCGAGCTGATAGCCGAGCGAGGGCGGCGAGACCACGGCATCGACCTGGCCCGTCGTAAGGGCCGCGACATTCGCCGAAATATCGCTACCGATCGGCACGGTCGTGAGGTCGTTCGGCCCCCAGCCCTTTTGCCGCATCAATTGATGCGCCAGCCATTCGGTCATCGAGCCGACCGTGGTGACGCCGACCTTCTTGCCTTTCAAGTCGTCGACCGTCTTCATCGGCGAATCGTAAGCGACGATGATTCCAAGCATCGGCCGGCTGCCGATCACCGCGACCGCCTTCTCGGGCGCGCCTTTCGCGATGAAAGCCATATCGGTTCCGGCCGACACCGCGACGTCGAGGCCGCCTGCGGCAAAAGCCTGCTGCAGCTTGGCGCCGCCGCCGAAATCGGTGACGGCGAGGTCGAGCCCGTATTTCTTGAACACGCCGCGATCGACGCCGATGCGCAGCGGCAGGAAGGTGAAGTTGGCGCCCGCGGGGGTGCCGCCGCGCAGCGACACCGCGCGTGCCGGGAAAGCCGCGGCGGCCAAGAGCACCGTTAGCGCGAGGGTAAATCCGTATGCCGGCGCGATGATGCGCATGCCTCGTCCTCCTGGCTCGGCCGGGCCCGCGCCCGGCGCGTTAGCCGATGTTCCAGCGGCTGAAGTGGCGCTCGGCCATGCGGCAAAGCTCGTTCAAGGTCACGGCGATCACGGCCAACACCGTGATCAGCGCGAAGAGATCGGGCGGCGAGAAGCTTTCCGCGTAGAGTCGCGAGTAAAACCCGATCCCCGCCGTCGACACGTAGAGCTCGGCCAGCAGCACCCCGATCAATACCGCCGTCATGGCGAGCCGCATGCCGGTGAAAAAGCTCGGAATCATGTGCGGAAAGATCACGGTGGTGAAGACCTGCCAGCGGCTGGCGCCCATCGAATGCGCGGCGCGCAGCAATTGCGGCCGCAGATTCTGCACGCCCGCGACGGTCGTGACGATCACCGGGAAGACGCCGTGGCTGATGCCGAAGGCGATCTTCGCCGCAGGGCCGATGCCGAAGATCAGCACGAAGAGCGGCAGGATGATCGCTTGCGGCGTCGCATACATCATCAGGATCACCGGCATGATCGATTGCTTGGTGAAGCCGTTGAGGCCGACGGCGAGACCGATGCAGAGCCCGAAGGCGACGGAGACCACGAAGGCGGTTACGAGCTCGTAGATCGTAACGACGATCGCGTTGTCGACCTTGGGATCGGAGAGAATATGCGGCAGCGCGCGCAGCGCCTGCACCGGCGTACAGAGGAAGAGCGGGTCGCCCCACAGCCCCGCGCCGACTTGCCAGATCGCGAACAGCAGGAAGATGACGAGAAGCCGGGTGAGGCCCGGCGACAGGAGCGGGCCGCGCCGGGCAACCGAAACGCCGGTCGTGGTAATGGCGGTCATTGCGCGCTCCTCCGGCCGCGCGCCTCGACATAGGAGACCGTGCCGTTGATGATGAAGGCCATCAGGACCGCGAACAAAATGTTGGCGAACATCTGCGACGATTCCATGTTCTCCGCGAGCGAAACGATTCGGTGTCCGAGCCCGGCGAGCGAGGAAATCGTCTCGCCCCCGAGAATGACGAGAAAGCCGATGATGCAGCCGAGCCGCAGGCCGGTCAGCACCACCGGGAAGGCCGCGGGCACCATCACCGTCCAGAAGAGCTGAAGGTCGTTGGCGCCCATGGAATGGGCCGCGCGGATATAGGCCTTGTCGACGTTGGCAAGGCCGGCGATCGTATTGAGCACGACCGGAAAGAAAGCGATGGTCGTGCCGAGGGCGATCTTGGAGCCTTCGCCGAGGCCGAAGAACAACAGATAAAGCGGATAGAGCAGGATGGCCGGGATCGAATAGATGCCCGCGAACAGCGGATCGAAGACCCGGACCGAGTAGGCGGTTCGGCTGACGAGATAGCCGATGCTGCAGCCGAGCAGCGAAGCGAGCACCACCGCGCTCACCCATTCGCGCACGGTCACGAGCAAGTCCGGCCAGATACTGCTCGTGGTGAGGAGCACCCAAAAATCGCGGAACACCGGCGCCGGCGCCGGCAGCAACAGCTGGTTGATGCCGCCCGGCAGCGTGAAATACCACCACGAGAAGAGGATGAGGACCAGCACGCCCAGCTGGACCAGTCGCTGCGGGAGCTTTGACTTGCTCATGAGCTCACTCCGGCTCTGCGCGCACGTTCATCGTCTTGCGGATCTCGTCGCGCAACAGCTCGTAGAGCTCGTTGCGCAAATCCGAGAGCTTATCCGAGGTCATGAAATCGCTTTTGCGCGGATGCGGCTCCTCGACCTGGATAATCTGCTTGATCTTGCCGGGACGCGCCGTCAGCACCGCCACGCGGTCGGCGAGGAACACGGCTTCGACGAGGCTATGGGTGACGAAGATGATCGTCTTGCCGGTGCGCGCGAGCAGCACCGAGAGGTCCTCGCCTAGTACCATGCGCGTCTGCTCGTCGAGCGCGGCGAAAGGCTCGTCCATCAGCAGGATTTCCGTCTGCAAGCCGAGGGCGCGGGCCAATTGCACGCGCTGCTTCATGCCGCCCGAGAGCTGCGCCGGATAGTGATTGCAGAAATCGGCGAGGCCGACCGCCTCGAGCGAATGGCGCGCCCGTTCCTCGCGTTCGGCCTTGGCGACGCCCTGGAAGGCCATGCCCAGCTTCACGTTGTCGATCACCGTGCGCCAGGGAAAGAGCGTATTCTCCTGGAACACATAGGCGACCTTCTGCGGCGACGGACCCTTGACCGTCTGGCCTTCGATGGTGACGCGCCCCGTCGACGGCGTCGCGAGGCCGCCGATGATGTTGAGCAGCGTGCTCTTGCCGCAGCCCGACGGGCCGATGAGGCTCAAAAGCTCGCCGCGCGCGATATCGAGAGTCGCGCTTTCCAGCGCAACCACCCGTCGCGGATCTCCCTCGGCGCCGAAGGCTTGACTCACGCCTTCGACCTTGATGATCGCATCCCCTCGGTTCACGTGGTGCTCCTCTTTGCGCCGTGGGCTCTGAAAGCCCTTGGATTTCTCGGTATCAAGCGTGCTCATATCGACCGATCCACCTATGCGTAAGCGCGACGAAATATCGCAATACCGCCGCCATCGGGCTCAATGTTGGCTCGCCGCCGACTGCATGCTCGGCAGGAACCTCTCGGTATAAAGCTTCGACATGTCGGGCGGTCGGTCGAGTATCTTCATATCGACGAAAGACTGCGCCAGCACTTTAAGGGCTTTGGGATCGAACTTGCCGGTATCCGACAGCGACGGCATGACGACGTCATAGGCATGCCCGGCGATCGTCTCGCTCTTATGCATCACCGGCGCCGCGAGCTTCACTGTTTCAGCCTTGTTCTGGCGCATCCAGGCCACCGTCTCGAACCAGCCCGCGAGGAATTCGCGCACTTCGTCGGGATGCGCTGCGATGATCTTATCGCTGGCATAGGTGATGTGGTTTATGAAGTCGGGAACGATGCTACCGAAATTCAACAGTATCTTGGCGGCGCCGGCGTCTTGCAGCGTGTAAGCGCCGGCGACGTCGATCGCCATGCCATCGATATCTTTGGTGCGCAATGCCGCGATCTGCGCTTCGTCGGTGCCGAGCGGCGTGTTTTGGATGCCGTTGAAGCCCCAGCCTTGCTTGACCGAGACTTGATGCACCATCCAGTCGGTCAGGCCGCCGACCGTCGAAACGCCGATCCTTTTGCCCTTGAGATCCGCCGGACTGTTGATGCCGGCATCGGGACGGACGATGAGCAGCAAGCCGTTAGCCGGACCCGCGAAAGCCGCGACGCCGAGATCGCTGTTGCCCTTGGCGACAAAGGCGAGCTCGGGGCCCGAGCCGAGACCGATATCGACCGCGTCGGCGGCAAGGCCCTGCTGCAGCTTCGCGCTGCCGGCAAAGTTGATTTCTTGGATATCGAGACCGTGCTTTTTGTAGAAGCCCTTGGCGATGCCGACGTCGAGCGGCGTGAAATCGAACGGCAAAGCGATGGCCTTGCCGACGCGCAATGTTGCGTCGGCCGACGCGACGCCGATGCCGAGAACGGGCAGCAGACAGGCTGCCAAACCGATCACGGCGGCCGACGCACCAAAGCGTAACTTCCTGACCACGGGTCTTCCTCCCTGCGCGCGGCCCTTCGGACCGCCGGATTTAGTGCGATATTACCGGTAAAAACTGTTCGGTATAGAGTTTCGACATGTCGGGCTCTTTATCCAGCACACCCATTTGGACGAAGGACTGGGCGAGGACCTTGAGGGCTTTGGGATTGAAACGCCCGGTATCGGAAAACATCGGCATTACATCGTCGTAAGTTCGGCTCGCGATTTCTGGCGAAACGTTCATGATCTCCGACGCCTTCTTCACCATGACGTCCTTGTGCTGGCGGACGAAGGCGATTGTTTCGAACCAGCCGGCGAGGAACTTGCGCAAGTCCTCGGG
>DATGLO010000281.1:0-4652 GCA_035294105.1 Allostellaceae bacterium | reverse complement strand
GCCGAGGCGGTCTATCGCCGCGCGCTCGCCGCGGCGGAATCGGGCTTCGGGGACGACGACGAGACGGTCGCCGATGTCTTGAACTTCCTCGCGGTCCGCGCGCTCGCTCGCGGCGCGGTCGAAGAGGCGCGCGATTTTGGCGGCCGCGCCTATCATATCGAGCAAGGCGTCGCTCATGCGCGCCATCCCGACGCCGCGACCGACCAGGACGCGGAGGTCGATCTGGGTCTCGATGGCGATGCGATTTACGACACCAGCATCCTGGTGGCCGGCCGGATCCTCGAAGCCGAAGGCGACGTCGAGGGGGCGATTCGCGCATATCGCGCGGTTATCGCGAGCCTCGAGAACAAAAAAGGCCGAGAGCGGCTGCTCGGCGAGGCCTTCGAGCGGCTCGCGCGCGCGCTGATGCAGACGCAAGAATTTCGCGACGCGCAGGGCGATGTGCGGCGCGAAGCCGTCGATCTCGCCCACCGGGCGCACGACACGCTCGAAGGCGTGCTCGGCCCCGATCATCCGCTGGTGCTCGCGACCGACAGTCTCATCGCCGATACCGAGTTCTATTTCAGCGACGCGGCGCTCGCCGAGGGCTGGATGAGCGACGCGGTCGATCGCCTCGCGCGCCAGATCGACGCCATCGGCCGCGCCGGGCGCGCGGAACAACGCGCCGCGCGCGCGTTGTTTCTTGCCGATGTCAGGCTGCTGGTCGGCTTGAAGTCGCAAGCGCAGTTCATCGGCGTGGCCCGGGACTTCTTGGAAGGTCCCTACAGGCCGCCCAATCCCGAGATGGCGCTCGGCGCTTCTCCGACGCTCGGCCTCAGCAATGCCGATGTCGGCTCATTCGATTGGGACAAGCCTTACGCGGCGATGCAATGGGCGAAGAGCTCCGATACCGCGGCGGCGGTGGCGCATATGGCGGCGCGGTTCGCGACCGGAAACGACGATCCGGGCCTCGCAAAGCTGGTGCGCGAGCGCGCGGCGGCGCGCGAGCGGCTCGACGAGATCGATGGCGGGTTGTTGACGGATGCCGACAAGGCGGCGAGCGATCGCGATCTCGCGGCCGAGCGCGATCGCCGCGCCGAAGCCGACAAGCTCGCGAACGAGCTCGCCGCCGACGATGCCGAGCTGGCCCGGCGCTTCCCGCGCTACGCCGAGCTCGTGAAGCCGCAACCGATCGGCATCGCGGAAACGCAAAAGCTTTTGGCGCCCGATGAGGCGATGCTGGTCTTCGCCGTCGGCGATGACGACGCCTATGTCGCGGTCGTCGGCGCGCGAAGCTTCGGTCTTTATCCGCTCGCGGCAAACGACGCGGGCTCCTTCGCCCTCAACGAGCCGACGCTTGAAGATTGGGTCGCGAAAGTGCGCCCGCGCTACGACGAGAAGAAATCGCAGCTCGCGCCGTTCGATGCCGCCACCGCGTTTGCGCTCTATCACGCGCTGTTCGGCCCCGCCGAGAAGCAGCTCCAAGGCATCCGTCAGCTCTATATCGTCGGCGAAGGTCCGCTCGACAGCCTGCCATGGGACGCGTTGCTCACGGCGAAGCCTGCCGCGGCGACGCTCGCCACGCCTACGCAGCTCCGCGCGGCGCCCTGGCTCGCCAAACGCTATGCCGTGACGGTGCTGCCCTCGGCGTCGTCGCTGCGCATGCTGCGCGAGTTCGCGCAAGGATCGCCGGCGCCGCTGCCGTTTCTCGGCATCGGCGACCCGCTCTTGAAGGATCATCCGCCGGCCGCGGGCGAGGCGCGCGGCATCGATATCGACGCCGCGTTTCGCGGCGGCGCGGTCGACGTTGCGGCGTTGCGCGATCTGCCCTCGCTGCCCGAGACCGCGCACGAACTCGAAGTCGAGGCGCAGCTCTTCAACGCGGGCACGGATTCGCTGATGCTGCGTCAGTCGGCGACCGTCACGGCGGTGAAGCATGCCGATCTCGCCGATCGCCGCATCGTCTCTTTCGCGACCCACGGTCTCGTGGCCGGCGATGTCGGTGTCGCCGAGCCGGGCCTCGTGCTGACGCCGCCGCCGCAGCCGACGCCGGAAGACGACGGGCTCTTGAAGGCCAGCGAGATCGCGCAGCTGAAGCTCAACGCCGATATGGTGATCCTATCGGCTTGCGACACCGCGGCGACCGACGGGAAGCCGGACGCGGAAGGTTTTTCTGGCCTCGCGAAGGCGTTCTTTTATGCCGGGGCGCGCTCGCTGCTGGTGTCGAACTGGGATGTCGTCTCGACTTCGACCGTCGAGCTGATGACGCGCGTCGCGGCGCATCTCGATGAGCGCGGCATCGGCCGCGCCGAGGCGCTGCGCCGCGCGGCGCTCGATGTGATGAACGATCGGGCGCATCCGGAATTCGCCCATCCGCTCTTCTGGGCGCCGTTTGTCGTGGTCGGCGAGGGCGGCGCGGAATGAATCCCGGGCTTGCCCGTTAGAGCATCGCCTTGCCCTCATGCGCGACGAGCAGGTCGCGCATGTCGTTGGCATGCTCTTCCTCGGTGGCGAGGATTTCCTCGAGCATCACCCGCGTCGCCGGGTCCTTGTCGCCGAAATAGCGGATCAGCTCGCGATAGTGATCGACGGCGGTGCGCTCGGCGATCAGGTTTTCCTTGATCATGTCGATGAGGTCTTTGCCCTCAGCATATTGCGAGGCGGAGCGTGACAGCAACCCGTCGGGATTGAAATCGGGCTTGCCGCCAAGCTGGTTGATGCGCTCGGCGACCATCATCATATGCTCCTGCTCTTCCCGTGCATGGGTGGAGAATTCCGCTTTGACGGCCTCGCTCGATATCCCGGTCGCGGTGATGGCATGGAAGGTGTAGCGCAGCACGCAGACCAGCTCGGTCGCGAGCACGGATTGCAAGACCTCGATCGTCTTCTTGGCGTCGCCCTGATAGCTCTGCGTGACGGCGCCTTGATCGAGGCTCTGCCGCGCGCGATCGCGCAGCGTCTTGACGTCGGTGAGGAACGCACCCTCGGCTTCGGCCATGGTCAATTTCCTTTCCTGACGCGCCATTCCATGGGGTGGGAGCGCGCGATGATTGCGGTGCGCGGGCGCGCGCAGCGCGCCGGCATGCCGAGGAAATGCCGGCGCAGCCCAAGTTGTTCCGTCGGATGGAAAGGATTCGGGAAAGGCGGTTCGCGGCGCCGCCGTCAGAGCGCGCCGACGATCGTCCAGACGATGACGAGGCCGAGCGAGGCGAGGGCGGTCAGCCGGTTCGGCTCGGCGATCAGGCTGCGATTGCGAAACGAGAGCGTTCTTTTCATCTTCGACACCAATGACACCAATGGCGTTCCCGCCCTCGATTCAACGCGGGGATACTTAACCGCTGGTTAGAATCGGGCGCTTGTGCGGAAAAATGTGGCGCGAAGGCCGCGGCGTCGCGGTGGCGGCGCCCGCCGTCTAGGATTGGGGCCGCGAGGAGGCGCGTCATGGCAGAAGCCGCGTTTTGGCCCGATCTCGATTACGCGCGCTGGCGCGACACGGCGTTGAGCTTGCAGCTTTGGACGCAGATCGTCGGCAATGTGCGCCTCGCCTTGACGCCCTGGGTTAATCATTCCTGGCAGGTGCCGCTTTACGTCACGGCGCGCGGCCTCGGCACCTCGCCGATCCCGGCGGGCTCCGAGATCGTCGAGATCGATTTCGACTTCATCGACCACAAGCTTCAGTTGCGCGGCAGCAGCGGCGCGAGCCGCTCGCTCGCCTTAAAGTCGCAATCGGTCGCCGCATTTTATCGCGCGGTGATGACGGCGCTGACGGAGCTCGGCGTCGGCGTGCAGATCAACGACCGGCCGAACGAGATCGCAAATGCGATCCGCTTTTCCGCGGACGAGGTGCACAAGGCTTACGATGCGGCGGCGGCGCATGATTTCTGGCGCGCCCTCATTCAGGTCGACCGCATCTTCAAGCATTTCCGCTCCGGCTTTCTCGGCAAGGTCAGCCCAGTGCATTTCTTCTGGGGCAGCTTCGATCTCGCGGTGACGCGCTTTTCCGGCCGCACCGCGCCGCCGCATCCGGGCGGCGTGCTGGGCCTGCCCGACGCCGTCGCGCGCGAGGCCTATTCGCATGAGGTGTCGAGCGCCGGCTTCTGGCCGGGAAACGAGATGTTTCCGCAAGCCGCGTTCTATTCTTATGCCTATCCCGAACCGAAGGGCTATCGCGCGCGCCAGGTCGCCGGCGGCGCCTTCGCCGAAAAGCTCGGCGAGTTCATCCTGCCTTATGAAACCGTGCGCCGCGCCGCCGATCCGGAAAAGCTGCTCCTGGATTTCCTCGAGACCACTTATGAAGCGGCCGCCGCTTGCGGCGGCTGGGATCGCGCGCTCGATTGCGCCTTGGGCGAGCCGGGCAAGGTGCGGCCGGTGTGAGCGAGACGACGGAGGCCGCCATGACTCCAAGGATCGGCTATCTGCTGCCGACGCGCGAAGGCGTGATGGAGGGCAAGCCCGCGGCGACGCCGATCTTGCGCTTGGCCGAGCGCGCGGAAGCGCTCGGCTACGATTCCGCCTGGGTCGGCGATTCCCTCTTCGACAAGCCGCGCCATGAGCCGCTGGCGATGCTCGCCGGCGTCGTGGCGCGCACCCAACGGATGATGCTCGGCACCGGCGTGCTGCTGCCGGCGCTGCGCAACCCGGTCGTGCTGGCGCACGGCGTCGCGACGCTCGAC
>DATGLO010000280.1:0-6780 GCA_035294105.1 Allostellaceae bacterium | reverse complement strand
GTCGACGCCCGAGCAGAACGACCATTTGCCCGAGAGCTTGACGCCGCCCGGCGCGGGCTCGATCTTGCCCGAAGGCGCGAAGCTCGACGCCGAGAGCGTACGATCTTTTTCCCAATATTCGTGCTGCGCCTTTTCGGGGAACAGCGCGACGAAAAGATCGTGCACGCCCATCACCGTCCACACCCACCCGGCCGCGCCGTCGCCGCGCGACAGCTCCGAGGCGATCTCGAACGCCACATCGACGCGCACTTCGGGCCCGCCGAATTTCTTCGGCTTCAGGAGGTAGCAGAGCTCCGCATCCCAGAAAGCCTTGATGGTTTCGGGGGGAATGCGTCGCGCCTCCGCGGTCGCCTGGGCGCGCTCGCGCAAAGTGGGCGCGAGCTTGCGCGCCCGCTCGATCAGCGCTTCGCGGCTGTAAGAAGTGGTCGAGGCCATGGCAGCTTCCTCCCTGCGATTTTGCCCTAGCATATCATGTTTACCAAAACTGCGCCTCGCCGCGCGATTAAGCATTGACGCGCGAGCGCGATCTGATAATTTCTATGGTGGGACACGCCCCCCCAACGGGGCGCAACTATTCTGGAAGGAATAGCCATCATGAAGCCGCAGCGCCGGCCCGCCTGCCCTAATTTTTCCTCTGGTCCTTGTGCAAAGCGTCCCGGTTACGACCTGGCGGCGCTGAAAGATGCCGCTTTCGGGCGCTCGCATCGCTCGAAGCTGGGCAAAGCAAAGCTCAAAGAGGTGATCACGCGCTCGCGCAACCTCTTGGGTATGCCCAAGGATTATCGCCTCGGCATCACGCCGGCCTCGGATACCGGTGCCGTCGAGATGATCCTCTGGTCGCTTCTGGGCGCGCGCGGCGTCGATGCGCTGACCTGGGAAAGCTTCGGCGAAGGCTGGGTCACCGACATCGAGAAGCAGCTCAAGATCAAGGATCTGCGCGTTTTCCGCGCGCCTTACGGCCAAATTCCCGATCTCTCGAAGATCGATACCGATCGCGACGTGGTCTTCCCCTGGAACGGCACGACCTCGGGCGCGCGCATCCCGAACGGCGATTGGATCAAGGTCGATCGCCAGGGGCTGACGATTTGCGATGCGACCTCGGGCGTCTTCGCCATGGAACTGCCGTGGGAGAAGCTCGACGTCGTCACCTGGTCGTGGCAGAAGGTGCTGGGCGGCGAGGCGGCGCATGGCATGCTCGCCTTGAGCCCGCGCGCGGTGGAGCGACTCAATACCTACACGCCGCCCTGGCCGCTGCCGAAGATTTTCCGGCTCACCAACAAGGGCAAGTTCAGCGAAGGCATCTTCGCCGAAGAGACCATCAACACGCCGTCGATGCTCGCGGTGGAAGACGCGATCGATTCCCTGAAATGGGCCGAATCGATCGGCGGCTTGCCGGCGCTCAAGGCGCGCTGCGAATCGAACCTCGCCGCGATCGCGGCCTGGGTCGAGAAAACGCCGTGGATCGATTTCCTCGTTGCCGATCCCAAGGCGCGGTCCTGCACCTCGGTGTGCTTGAAGATCGTCGCCGACGGTTTCGACAAGCTGCCGGTCGATCGGCAATGGGCTGCGGTCAAGAAGATCGAAGCGCTTTTGGATGCCGAAGGCGTTGCCTACGACATCGCCGGCCATCGCGATGCCGTGCCCGGCCTCAGGATCTGGTGCGGCGCGACCATCGAGCGCAGCGACGTCGAGGCGTTGCTGCCCTGGCTCGATTGGGCTTTCGCCGAAGCCAACCAAGCCGCCGCCGCGGCTTAACCTTTTCCAGCAACGCCTTTACGGACGGAGCCTCTCCATGCCGAGAGTCTTGATTTCCGACGATCTCTCCCCGCGCGCCGTCGAAATTTTCAAGGAGCGCGGCGTCGAGGTGGAGATGAACACCTCGCTCACCCCCGATCAGCTCAAAGCCGAGATCGGCAAATATGACGGGCTCGCCGTGCGCTCGGCGACGAAAGTCACCAAAGCGGTCTTGGAGGCGGCGAAGAAGTTGAAGGTCGTCGGGCGCGCCGGCATCGGCGTCGACAATATCGACATCCCGGCGGCGACCCAGCGCGGCGTCGTCGTGATGAACACGCCTTACGGCAATTCGATCACCACCGCCGAGCATGCGATCGCCTTGATGATGGCGCTGGCGCGCGAGCTGCCCGCGGCCGACCGCTCGACCCAGGCGGGCAAATGGGAAAAGTCGCGCTTCATGGGCGTCGAGCTCACGGCGAAGACGCTCGGCATCATCGGCTGCGGCAATGTCGGCTCGATCGTCGCCGACCGTGGCCTCGGCCTCAAGATGAAGGTGATTGCTTACGATCCCTTCCTCACGCCCGAGCGCGCGGTCGCGTTGGGTGTCGAGAAGGTCGAGCTCGACGATCTCTTCGCGCGCGCCGATTTCATCACCCTGCACACGCCGCTCACCGAGCAGACCAAGAACATCATCGACGCGAAAGCGATCGCCAAGATGAAAGAGGGCGTGCGCATCATCAATTGCGCGCGCGGCGGGCTCGTCGTCGAAGAGGCGCTCAAGGCCGCGCTCGATTCCGGCAAGGTCGCCGGCGCGGCGATCGATGTCTTCCCGGTCGAGCCGGCGAAAGAGAACATCCTCTTCGGCCATCCGCACCTCATCGCGACGCCGCATCTCGGTGCCTCGACGCTCGAAGCGCAGGAAAATGTCGCGCTGCAAATCGCCGAGCAGATGGCGGATTACCTGATGACCGGCGCCGTGGTGAACGCGCTCAACATGCCCTCGCTCTCGGCCGAGGATTCGGTGCGGCTGAAGCCCTATCTGAAGCTCGCCGAGGAGCTCGGCAGCTTTGCCGGCCAGATCACCGATGTCGGTCTCTCGAACGTCCATATCGAATATGCGGGCGCGGCGGGCGAGCTCAATGTGAAGCCGCTGACCGCGACCATCCTTGCCGCGCTGCTGCGGCCGCAGCTCGACACGGTGAACCTCGTCAATGCGCCGGCGATCTGCAAGGAGCGCAACATCAAGATCGAAGAGACGCGCTCGACCGACACGACCGATTACCAGACCCTTATCCGGGTGACGGTGACGTCAGGCAGCAAGCAGCGCAGCGTCGCCGGCACGCTGTTCGGCGGCGACAAGCCGCGCATCGTCGCGATCGAGGACATCGCGCTCGAAGCCGAGCTCGGCCCGACCATGCTGTTCGTGCGCAACCAGGACAAGCCGGGCTTCATCGGCAATCTCGGCCGCACCTTGAGCGAGGCGGGGATCAACATCGCGACCTTCCATCTCGGCCGCAAAGCCGCCGGTCAGGACGCGATCTGCCTCGTGCAAGTGGATCAGGCGCTCGATGAGGCCGTGCTCGCCCATGTCTGTGCGCTGCCCAATGTCGTGCAGGTGCGGCAACTTCACTTCTGAGGCGCGCTGCCTATCTCCTGTGAGGTAACACTCCCGGGAGGTGATGGAGGCTTTATCGGACGCTCGGCAATACCGGCCTCGCGGTGTCGCGCCTTGCCTTCGGCGCGATGACTTTCACCGCCGGCAATCGGGACATGGCATCGATTTACAAGGTAGGCGCGACCCTCGCCGATGAACTCGTGGGGCGCGCACTCGATGCCGGGATCAATTTCTTCGATACGGCCGACCAATATGCCGGCGGCGAATCTGAAACGCTGCTTGGCCAGGCGCTCAAGCCGCATCGCGACAAGGTGGTGATCGCGACCAAGGTCGGGTTTCGCGCAGGGCCGGCGCTGGTTCAGGGTGGGCTCACGCGCCGGCATATCCTCTGGTCGGTCGATCAAAGCCTCAAGCGGCTCGGCAGCGATTGGATCGATATTTATATCGCGCACAAGGAAGATCCGTTCACGCCGCTCGAAGAGACGCTGGCCGCTTTCGACGCGGTCGTTCGAGCCGGCAAGGTGCGTTATCTGGGCTTCTCGAACTGGTCGGCGTGGAAGGTCGCGGCCGCGCTCGAGTTGCAGCGCGCCAGCAATCTCGCGCCCTTTACCCACGGCCAGATGCATTATTCGCTGCTCGGCCGCGACGTCGAGCGCGATGTCATTCCGATGATGCGGCGTTACGGGCTCGGCCTCACGGTTTGGAGCCCGCTCGCCAGCGGCTTCCTCTCTGGCAAGTACACGCGTGCGAATCTCGCCGATCCGGCCAATCGCTTTTTGGGCTTCGATCTCTTGCCGTTCGACAAGGAAAAGGGCTTCGCGCTCGTCGAGCAGATGCGCGCCATCGCGAATCGCCATGGGGCCAGCGTCGCTCAGGTGGCGCTTGCTTGGTTGCTGGCAAAGCCCGCGGTGACCAGCATCATGCTCGGCGCCAGCAGGCGCAGCCAGCTCGACGATAATCTCGGCGCGGCGGAACTGTCGCTGACGGCGGAGGAAATTCGGGCTCTCGATCAGGCAACCGAGCCGCCGGCGGTCTATCCCAATTGGTTCAGCGACAAGCTGATAGACCAGACGCTGAGAGACGCGTTGATGGCACGCTAGATCGCGGTTGGCCGCGGCCGTTTTCCGTTTGCCGGGGCCGTCCAAACCCGCTATCCCGGGCTGTCATGCCCGGCCCCTCGAACGACAATCTGCACAAGGCGCTGCTGCCACAGGGTCTGCGCGACCTGCTGCCGCCCGATGCCGAGGCCGAAGCCGAGGCGGTGGGTAAGCTCGTCGCGGTGCTGGCGAGCCACGGCTACGAGCGCGTGAAGCCGCCGCTGATGGAGTTCGAGGAAAATCTGCTCTCGGGCGCCGGCGCGGCGATGGCACCCGAGACTTTCCGCCTCATGGATCCGATCTCGCAACGCATGATCGGGCTCAGAGCGGACATGACGACGCAGGTCGCGCGCATCGCCGGGACGCGGCTCGCCAACGCGCCGCGGCCGCTCAGGCTCTGCTATGCCGGCGAGGCGTTGCGCGTCAAAGGCAGCGAGATGGAGCCGGAACGCCAGATCGGCCAGGTCGGCGCCGAGCTCATCGGCAGCGACGCCATCGCCGCCGATATCGAGGCGGTGACCTTGGCGGCGGAAGCGCTCACGGCGCTCGGCATCGAAGGGCTTTCGGTCGATCTCACCTTGCCGACCTTGGTGCCGGCGATCTGCCGCGCCGCCGGGATTGCCGGCGCTACGCTCGATACGCTGCGCCGCGCGCTCGATCATAAAGACTCGGCGGCCGTCGCGGCGTCGGGCGGCAAAGCGGCGGGCGTGCTGCAAAAGCTTTTGGCGGCGGCGGGCGCGGCGCAGCCGGCGCTCAAAACCATGGCCGCGCTCGATCTCGCGCCCGAGGCGGCGGCGGAGCGCGCGCGGCTTGGCGCGGTCGCGACGCAGCTCGCCGCGGCGATGCCGTCGCTCGCGATCACCGTCGATCCCGTCGAGAATCGCGGCTTCGAATATCACACCGGTGTCAGCTTCTCGTTCTTCGCGCGCGGCAGCAAAACCGAGCTCGGCCGCGGCGGCCGCTATCGCACCGGCGCGGGTGAGGGCGAAGACGCGACCGGCTTCACCCTCTATACCGAAGCGGTGCTCGACGCGATGACGCCGCACAAGCCCGCGCCGCGGCTTTACGTGCCCGCGGGCGGCGATGCCAAAGCGGCGGCGCGCTGGCGCGCTCAAGGTTATGTCACCGTCGCGGGGCTCGTACCGGCGAAAGATGCAGCCACCGAAGCGCGGCGGCTCGGCTGCACCTTCGTGCTCGATGGCGAGAAGATCGTTTCACTGGGATAATGCGCTTACGGCTATAACGCGCCGCCTCACCCTCCCTCTCCGCCTCCTGGGGCGGAGAGGGTAGGGTGAGGAGGGGGCTCGCTGAGTGTGGACAAAGAATCATGGCAAACGTCGCGGTGATCGGCGCCCAATGGGGCGATGAGGGCAAGGGCAAGATCGTCGACTGGCTGTCGCAGCGCGCCGATATCGTCGTTCGCTTCCAGGGCGGCCACAATGCCGGCCATACGCTCGTCATCGACGGCGTCGAATTCAAGCTCAGCCTCTTGCCGTCGGGCATCGTGCGGCCCGAGAAGGTCTCGATCATCGGCAACGGCGTGGTCGTCGATCCCTGGGCGCTGGTCAAAGAGATCGAGGCAATCAAGCAGAAAGGCATCGCGGTCTCGCCGGCGAATCTTAAGCTCGCCGAGAACGCGACCCTGATCCTGCCGTCGCACGGCCAGATCGATCGCGCGCGCGAGGAAGCGAAAGGCGCGAACAAGATCGGCACCACCGGCCGCGGCATCGGTCCCGCCTACGAGGACAAGGTCGGCCGGCGCGCGATTCGTGTCTGCGATCTCGCCGATCCGTCGAGCTTGCCGCCAAAGATCGAGAACGTGCTCGTCCATCACAATGCGCTTTTGCGCGGCCTCGGCGCGCCAGAGGTGGAAGCCGCGCCGCTGCTCCAGGCGTTGAAAGAGATCGCGCCGAAGGTGCTGCCTTACGCCGTGCCCGCCTGGCGCTTGCTCGACGAGGCGAAGAAAGCCGGCAAGCGCGTCCTTTTCGAAGGCGCGCAAGGCATCATGCTCGATGTCGATGCCGGCACTTATCCCTATGTGACGTCCTCGCACACGCATCCGGGTCAGGCGGCCTCGGGTTCGGGACTTGGCCCCGGCGCGGTCGGCTTCGTGCTCGGCATCGCCAAGGCCTATGCGACCCGCGTCGGCAGCGGGCCGTTCCCGAGCGAATTGAAGGACGAGGTCGGCGAGACTTTGGGCCAGCGCGGCAAGGAATTCGGCGTCGTCACGGGGCGTAAGCGCCGCTGCGGTTGGTTCGATGCCGTGATGTTGCGCCAGGCGGTGAAAATCGCCGGTATCGGCGGTATCGCGCTGACGAAGCTCGACGTGCTCGA
>DATGLO010000279.1:0-7393 GCA_035294105.1 Allostellaceae bacterium | reverse complement strand
TGATGCGGTCCTCGTTCGCCGGAAGCCCGTAAAAGGCCGGGCCGTTGAGCGACGCGAAGGCTTCGAGCTGGCCGAGCGCGTTCTCCTCGTCAAAGACGCTTGCATAGATTTCGAGCGCGGCCGGCGCCGAGAAGATGCCGGCGCAGCCGCAATCCTTTTCCTTGTCGTGGATCGGATGCGGCGCGCTGTCCGTGCCGAGGAAAAATTTCGGATCGCCCGACGTGGCGGCGAGGCGCAGCGCCCGGCGGTGCGTCTCGCGCTTGGCGATCGGCAGGCAGTACATATGCGGCCGGAGGCCGCCGGCGAAGAGCGCATTGCGGTTGATGACGAGGTGATGCGCGGTGATCGTTGCCGCGACGTTGGGACCGGCGGCGCGCACGAAATCGACCGCGTCCTCGGTCGTCACATGCTCCAGCACGACTTTAAGGCCCGGGAAGTCGCGCACCAGCAGCTTCAACACGCGCTCGATGAACACCGCCTCGCGATCGAACACGTCGATTTCGGGATCGGTCACCTCGCCATGGATCAAGAGCGGCATGCCAATCCGCTCCAGCGCGGCGAGTACGGGGCGGCAATTCTTCAAGTCGGTCACGCCCGAGGCCGAATTGGTGGTGGCATGCGCAGGATAGAGCTTCACCGCGGTGAACACGCCCGCCTTGAAGCCGCGCTCGATCTCCTGGGGGCTCGCGTCGTCGGTCAGGTAGCAGGTCATCAGCGGTGTGAAGCTTTTAGCTTGGCGCGAGGGGCCGCCGAGTTCCGCCGGGAGCGCGGCGAGGATGCGTTGGCGGTAGGCCTCGGCGGCGGCGACGGTCGTGACCGGCGGCACAAGGTTGGGCATCACGATCGCGCGCGCGAAGGTCCGCGCGGTGTAGGGCGCCACGGCCTTCAGCATCGCGCCGTCGCGCAGATGCACATGCCAATCGTCGGGCCGGCGAAGGGTGATTGTATCGACCAAAGCATGGCCCTCGCTGAACGAAGAAAACTTTTGAAACGCCGAGACGCCAAGGAGATCAAGTCGCTTTGACTTGGTGTCCTGGCGCTTCATCTTTTGGAACTGCCATTGGTTGCTAATATAGCAAAAGCGCATCGATGGGAGTCATCATGGCCCTCTGGACGGCTTCGACCAGCGCAAGGGCGGCGGAACATGGCTGATCGCGCGTTCCGCGTCGCCGTCGTCGGCGCCGGCATGTCCGGCCTTTATATGGCCGAGATGCTGCAACGCCGCCGCGATGCCGAATTCACGGTCTATGAAAGGGCGGGCGAGATCGGCGGCACCTGGCGCGACAACACCTATCCCGGCCTTTTCGTCGACGTGCTGTCGCGGCAATACGAATTCCTGTTCCATCCCAATTACGACTGGTCGCGCAAATACGCGCCGCGCGAGGAGATTTTCGCCTATATGAAAAAGGTCGCGCGCAAGCGCGGCTGGTATCGGCATATCCGCTTCAACACCGAAATCGTCGCCGCGCGCTTCGATCAGGCCACCGCCAAATGGCATTTGACGACGGCGGCCGGCGAGACCGACATCGTCGATTTCTTCGTCGTCGCCACCGGCTTCTTGGCGCAGCCGATCCTGCCCGATATCGCGGGCCGCGAAGACTTCGCCGGCAAGTCGTTCCATTCGGCGCGCTGGGACCATTCGATCCCTTACGACGAGACGCTGCGCTGGGGCGTTATCGGCGCCGGCTGCAGCGGTATCCAAATCACCGAGGCGCTGGCCTGGAAGAACGTCAACGTCACGCAATTCGTGCGCCGGCCGCAATGGATCCATATCCGCGAGAATCCGCGCGCTACCTTTTGGGAGCGGACGAAACTGCGTCTGCCGGGGCGCTACGCGCAGAAGCAATGCGAGCTCTGGGATTTCATCATCGAGGGCGATGCGTGGCGTTTGAAACCGGGACCGCAGCGCGATGCGATGGAGCGCGAATACCGCTCTTACCTCGACGTGATCCGCGATCCCGAGCTCAAGAAGAAGCTGACGCCGAGCTATCACCTCGGCTGCACGCGGATTCCGAAATCCGATCAGAATTATTATCTCGCGGTCCAGCGGCCGAATGTGACCATCGAGAGCCGCAAGATCGCGCGCATCGTGCGCGAGGGCGTCGTCCTCGAAGACAGCTCGGTGGTGCCGCTCGACGTGCTCGTCTATGCCACCGGCTTCGATACGCATGCCTATATGCGGCCGATGGAGGTGACCGGCTTGGGCGGAGTCTCGATCGCGGAAGTGTGGAAAGACAATGTCTTTTCCTATGGCGGCGTCGGCGTGCCGGGTTTCCCCAATATGTTTTTGCTCTATGGGCCGTTCGCGCCGCTCAACAACGTGCCGGTGCCGTTGGGGCTGGAGCACGAGATCGGCTTTATCTTGAAGCTGATGGACGAGGCGCGAGCGCGCGGCGCGGCGGTCGCGCCGAGCGCCGAAGCGACCGAGCGCTTCCGCGACAAGATGCGCGCGGCTTTTCCCGGCACGGTCTGGGTCGGCTGCAAGAGTTGGTATTCCGATGTGGAAGGAACGCCGATCCTCTGGCCGCTGCGCCAGGACGAGCATCGCGATTTCCTGGCCGAGCCGAAGCTCGATGATATGGAGTTCGTGCCTATATCTGAAAAGAAGCATGAGGCTGTGAGACAGTGAGAATTCCTCTTGCGCGCAGCGCATTCGATCATCCTCGCCGCCTCATCGTCTCATCGTGAAAATCTCTTCGTCCAAATGGTGAGTAGTGCCTTCTCCTGATCGAACCGACTTCGTGATCGTCGGCGCCGGCGCGGCGGGGCTTTTGGCCGCGCGCGAGCTGGCGCGCGCCGGCAAGCGCGTCATTCTCCTCGAGGCGCGGGACCGTTGCGGCGGGCGGATCGAGACGCTGTCCGAAGCGGAATTCGGCTATGCGGCCGAAGGCGGCCCCGAATTCGTCCATGGCGCCGCCCACCATACCCGCGCTTTGATGGACGAGGCGGGACTATCGCTGACCGTGTCGCGCGGAACGGCGTGGCATGCGGAGAACGGCGTGCTTTCGCTCGACGAGCGAGCGACGCCCCATGCGGCGGAATTCCGCGCCGCCTTGACGGCGTTGCAGGACGATGTGCCGGTCGCGGAATTTCTCGCGCGGCAATTCGGCGATCCCGCTTATGCCGAATTGCGGCGCTCGGTCACGCGCATGGTCGAGGGCTACGACGCCGCCGATCCCAAACGCGCCAGCACCTTTGCGCTGCGCGAGGAATGGATGGCGCGCGGCACCAGCCGGCAAGGGCGGATCGCCGAAGGCTACGGCGCGCTCATCGCCTTCCTGGTCGGCGAATGCCGCCGCCATGGCGCGGCCGTCCATTTGGGCGCCGCCGTGACGGCGATCGAGACGGGTCGGCGGGAAGTTACCGTGCGTTGTCGCGACGGGCGCGCTTTCGCGGCGGACGGCGCGGTGCTGACCGTGCCGCTGCCGCTCCTGCGCAGCATCGCGTTACCGGAAGCGGCGAAGCCCATCGCCGAAGCCGCGCTTGCCGATATCGGCTTCGGCAATGTCGTGAAGATCCTTCTGCGCTTCTCGTCGCGCTGGTGGGCGAATCACGCCGGACAGGATCTTTCGGACATGTCGTTTCTCTTTTCCGCTGCCGCCGTGCCGACGTGGTGGACGCAACATCCAGAGCCGCATCCGGTCTTGACCGGCTGGCTCGCGGGACCGCGTGCCAATGCCGTGGCCGGCCTCGCCGAAAATGACGTGATCGAATATGCGCTCGGCTCCCTCGCGCAAAACTTTGCCGTCGAGCCGGCCTGGCTCAAAGCCATGCTGGTCGCCGCGCGCGCGATCGATTGGGGCCTCGATCCCTTTGCGCGCGGCGCCTATTCCTACGCGACGCCGAACACGCGGCAGGTCTTGGCTCGGGCGGAGCGATCGCACGCAAGGCTGTGGTTCTCGGGCGAAGCTTTCTATGGCGGTCCCGAAATGGGCACGGTGGAAGCAGCCTTTGCCAGCGGCTGGCACGCGGCACAAGCGATCTTGTCGGCGCATGAATAAGCGCGCGGACGTCGTCTCGCCCCGCTCGCGCGAATGCTAATATGAAGCGAGAGCGCGGCAAGTTTCGTTACGAAAGGAGCCAGCATGACGGCCTGCATGATCGGCTGGGCACATTCGAAATTCGGCAAGCATGAGGGTGTCGACATCGAAGGCATGATCGTCCCGGTCGCGGCCGAGGCGATCAAGGACGCCGGCATCGCGCCCGGCGATATCGACGAGATTTATATCGGCAATTTCAACGGCGGCTTCGTGCGCCAGGAATTTCCGTCATCCTTGGTGCTGCAGGTCGATCCGGCGCTGCGCTTTAAGCGCACGACCCGGGTCGAGAATGCCTGCGCCACCGGCTCGGCCGCGATCTATCAGGGGCTCTACGCCATCGCCGCCAAAAAAGCGCGCATCGTGCTCGTCGTCGGCGTCGAGAAGATGAGCGAGGTTTCGGGGCCGCAGGTCGGCGATCTCCTCATCCGTGCCGCTTATCTCAAAGAGGAAGGCGATATCGACGGCGGCTTCGCCGGCGTCTTCGGCCGCATCGCGCAGGCCTACTTCCAGCGCTATGGCGACCAGTCGGACGCGCTCGCCATGATCGCGGCCAAGAACCACAAGAACGGCGCCGCCAATCCGCTGGCGCAGCTGCAGAAGGATCTGGGCTACGAGTTCTGCCGCACCGTCTCCGACAAGAACCCGCTGGTCGCGGGGCCCTTGAAGCGCACCGATTGCTCGCTGGTCTCGGACGGCGCGGCGGCGCTCGTCCTGGCCGATGTCGAGACCGCGCTCAAGGGTAAGAAAGCCGTGGTCTTCCGCGCCGCCGAGCAGGTGAACGATTACCTGCCGATGTCGCGGCGCGACATCACCCAATACGAAGGACCGGCCGAGGCCTGGCGGCGCGCCTTCAAGAGCGCCGGCGTCGGCCTCGACGATCTCTCCTGCGCCGAAGTGCACGACTGCTTCACCATCGCCGAGCTGATGATCTACGAGGCGATGGGCCTCGAAAAGCCGGGGCAGGGCGCGCGGGCGATCCTTTCGGGCAAAGTCGCCAAAGACGGCCCTCTGCCGGTCAACGCTTCGGGCGGCCTCAAGGCCAAGGGCCATCCGATCGGCGCGACCGGCGTCTCGATGCATGTGCTGCAGGCGATGCAACTGACCGGCATGGCGCCGAGCGGAATCCAGATCGGCGATCCGCAGCTTGCCGCGGTTTTCAACATGGGCGGCGCCGCGGTCGCGAATTACGTCAGCATCTTGGAAAGGCTGCGCTGAGATGAGCTTCAGAGGTTTGTTGCTCGAGGAGAGCGACGGCAAGGTTTGTTCGAAGATTGCGGCGCTCGAGGAAAGCGCGTTGCCGGCGGGCGAGGTGCTGGTCGATGTCGAGTATTCGACGCTCAACTATAAGGACGGCATGATCCTCAATGGGCTCGGCCGTCTCGTGCGAACCTATCCGCATGTGCCGGGCATCGATTTCGCCGGTACGGTCGCGGAGTCTTCCTCCGATACATTCAAAAAAGGCGAAAAAGTTATTCTTACGGGCTGGGGAGTCGGCGAGTCGCGCTGGGGCGGGTATGCGCAAAAAGCGCGAGTCGATGCGAAGCACCTCGTGAAGTGCCCGCCGGAACTTTCCTTGCGCCAGGCGATGGCGATCGGCACTGCGGGATTCACGGCGATGCTCGCGGCGCGTGCGCTCGAAGATCACGGGCTCAAGAACAGCATGGGCGAGGTGCTGGTGACCGGGGCCTCGGGCGGCGTCGGCAGCGTCGCGACCCTGATCCTTGCGGCATGGAACTACAATGTCACCGCCTCGACCGGGCGCCGCGCCGCGAATGAAGACTATCTCAAGAGCCTCGGCGCCAAGACGGTCATCGATCGCGCCGAGATCGCGCAGCCGAAACGCCCCCTCGACAGCGAGCGATGGGCGGGCTGTATCGACGCGGTCGGCGGCGCGACGCTCGCTTGCGTGCTGACGCAACTCAAATACGGGATGTCGGTCGCGGCGTGTGGGTTGGCGGGCGGCAACGAGCTGGCGACGACGGTGATCCCCTTCCTTCTGCGCGGCGTCAATCTGCTCGGCATCGACTCGGTGCGCTGTCCGCTGCCGCGGCGGCAGGATGCATGGATGTGCCTTGCCAGGGACCTACCGCTCGCGAAACTCGACGCCCTAACGCAAGAGGTGCGGCTCGCCGATGTGCCGGCGCTCGCAGGCCAGATCCTCAAAGGCGAGGTGCGCGGGCGGGTGGTGGTAAATCTGCGCGACTGAATGCGGACCGGGAAAAACGCTGGGAATTGCCGCGGGGTCAAAGCGATTCCTTAAATTTCTATGAGGAATCACAAATGGATATGGACAAAAACTAAGGTTTAACCTACCGTTAGCTCGGGAGTGCTTTAACCGCCCTCAAAGAATCCAGGCTTTGGGCGGCATGCATTCGGGGCATACCATGTATAGTGTTCATCGGCGGCAATTCCTCCAGGCGTTGAGTGCAGTGGCGGCGGGTCTGGCACCGTTCCACAGTGCCTGGGCCCTGGACGATTCGGTGAAACGGGTCCTCGATGGTGCCCCGGCGGCTGGCAGCGCCGCCCCGGCATCGCATCCGGGCGCGCGCCCGGCGGCGAAAATCTATTCCGTGGTCGTCGATGCCGGTCATGGCGGCGTCGATCCCGGCTGCATCGGCCGCACCGGCACCTACGAGAAAGACGTGGTGCTCGATACGGCGCTGAAGCTCGCGCGCGGGCTCGAAGCCACCAAGCGCTACAAGGTCTCGATGAGCCGCAGCACCGACGATTTCGTCTCGCTCGAGGACCGGGTGATTCGCGCCCGCGCGATCGGCGCCGATCTGTTCGTGTCGGTCCATGCCGACGCGCTACCGCAGCGGAGCGAGCGCGGCGCTTCGGTCTTCACGCTGTCGGAGAAGGCCTCCGACAAGGAAGCGGCGATGGTCGCCCAGCGCGAGAACGATTCGGATCGCGTCGCCGGCGTCAAATACACCGCCGATCCCGAGGTCAACGAGATCCTCTTCGATCTCGCGCGCCGCCAGACCAACAACCTCTCGCTGCAACTGGCGCAGCAGCTCGTCATCGAGCTCGGCCGCGATGTCCGGCTGCTCAATCACACGCATCGCTCCGCCGCCTTCGTCGTGTTGAAGGCGCCGGATATTCCCTCGGCCTTGGTCGAGACCGGTTGTCTCTCCAATGCCGAAGAGGAGCGCGATCTGCGCAATCCGCACTATCGCCAGGTCGTCGCCGGCGCGCTCTTGCGCTCGGTCAACGACTATTTCGATCTCGTCGCCAAGGGCGCGGCCGGCGCTTGAGTTAGTCGTTCGTGAAGTAATCGAGAACCGCGTGACTTTGGCTCATTTCTGAGGCGTCGCGCTGCTTTGGATTTGCCAGTTTCCGGGGTCCCAAGGCCG
>DATGLO010000278.1:0-4724 GCA_035294105.1 Allostellaceae bacterium | reverse complement strand
TTACAGGGAATAAATCTGATCACCCCCCGTTCTCACTCCGTCAGGCCCACCGCAAGGCGCCTTTCCCGTCGCAGGACGGACCGATGAGCGCGTCGATCAGCGACCAGCTCATCGCCGTGCTGCCCCGGCTCCGGCGCTTTGCCCGCGGTTTGACCGGCTCTGCCACGGAAGCCGATGATCTGGTGCAGGCGGCATGCGAACGGGCGCTTACCCGGGCGCATCAGTTTCAGGAGGGGACACGATTCGATAGCTGGATGTTCAGGATTGCGCAGACGATCTGGATCGATCAGCTGCGATCGCGGGGCACCCGGAAAGAGGTCGTGGAGGACGAGGCCTTGCATGTCGGCAGCGACGAGTCCGGCCGACGCGTCGAAGCCCGTCTGGCACTTCAGGAAGTGCGCGAGGCGCTCTCGCAAATTCCTGCCGAGCAACGCATGGCGCTGTTGCTCGTGACGGTGGATGGGATGAGTTACAAGCAGGCGGCAGAAGTCGCCGAAGTTCCGGTCGGCACGATTATGAGCCGGCTGGCGCGAGCGCGGGTGGCGCTCCAGGCCAAGCTTGAAGAAGGCAAGCTTGCGGTTGGAGGCCGAACGCGAAGGAGTAGGAACGATGCTGAAGCCGAGTGACGAGACCCTGGTTGCGTATCTCGATGGCGAGCTCGACGCAGGGGCTCGCAGCGAGGTCGAATCCTGGCTCGAGAGCGACGCCGAGCTGCGCGAGCGCGTTGCCGCCCTCGCCGCGAGCGCCGATGCGCTGCGCGCGGCCTTCGAGCCCGTGATGCACGAGCCGGTGCCGGCGCGCCTTCTGGCCGCGGCGCGCGGCGCCGAGCTGATCGAATTTCCCGCCAAGCAGAAGCCGCGCACGAGCCGTCCGCTGATGGCGCGCCAATGGGTGCGCTGGGCGGCCGCGGCCGGCGTCTGCGGGCTCATGATCGGCGGCAGCGTCGGCTATTTCGCCGGCGACGACACCGGCACACGCGACGCGACGACCGCCGCCTCGACGAGCTGGCTCGACAACATCGCCGGCTATCACAAAATGCTCATCAGCGCCGGTGCCGACGATCAGGCGCTGGTCGACGTGCCGCCCGATTCGGGCAACGCCGCGCGCAAGGTCGTGCAGAAGCTGCCCTCGGACTTCAAGCTGCCGAATCTGAAACCGTGGGGGCTGACCTTCCAGGGCGCGCGCTACCTCGTCATCAACGGCCAGCCGGCGACGCAACTCTTCTACACGACCGACAACAAGAAGCTCGGCCCGCTGACCGTGGTGATCGGCCAGACCAATCAGCCCGATCTCGCGCCGACCTTCGACCGCCGCGGCGATCTCAACGTGCTCTATTGGCGCCATCACGGCCATACCTACGCGCTCGTCGGCACGGCCGATATCGGCTATCTCTGGAACATCTCGAACGATATCGAATACCAGCTCGACGCGATTTAGCGCGCCTTTGCTATCATCGGCGCCTGTGATGGAGGGCGCCGATCATGAACGAAACCAGCAATCTGCGTTTTCTCCTCGCCGAGCGGCCGGAAGGTCGCGCCGTGCGCGAGACCGATTTCCGTTTGGAGAGCGCGCCGCTGCCGCAGCCCGCCGAGGGCCAGCTCCTGCTGCGCACGCTCTTCCTCTCGCTCGATCCCTATATGCGCGGCCGCATGAGCGCGGCACGGTCTTATGCGCCGCCAACCGAGATCGGCGCGGTCATGACCGGCGAGGTCGTCGCCGAGGTGATGGAATCGCGCGCCGCGGGCTTTGCCCAAGGCGATATCGTCCTCGCTTACGCCGGCTGGCAGCAATATGCGGTGCTTCCGGCCAAGGCGTGCGAGAAGATCGATCGTGCCGCGCTTGGGGGCCTGCCCCTTTCCTATCTCCTCGGCGCCCTCGGCATGCCCGGCGGCACCGCTTATTTCGCGCTCGACACCATCGGCAAGCCCAAGGCGGGCGAGACCGTGCTGATCTCTGCCGCCGCGGGTGCGGTAGGCCAGGTTGCCGGCCAGATCGCCAAGCTCGCGGGCTGCAAGGTGATCGCGACCGCGGGCGCCGCCGACAAGCTCGATTACGTGACAAAGGAGCTCGGCTTCGATATCGGCATCGACTACAAGGGTAAGGATGCGGCCGCGCTGAGCGCCGAGCTTGCGCAGCACGCCCCGCAGGGCATCGACGTGTTCTTCGACAATGTCGGCGGCGTGCTGCACGACGCGGTGATGATGAACCTCGCGCTCCGTGCGCGCACCATCATCTGCGGCTCGATCTCCTCTTACGATCGGCTCGGCCAGCCGGATATTGGCCCGCGCTGGAACCGCCACCTCCTCGTCAAGCGCGCGCTCGTCCAGGGCTTCCTCGTCGGCGACCACCGCGCGCGCTGGGGTGAGTTCCGCGCCCGGATGACCGAATGGCTGCGCAGCGGCCGGATCAAATATCGCGAGGATATCGTCGACGGCATCGAGGCGGCGCCGCGCGCCTTCATCGGCCTGCTCGCCGGCGCCAATCGCGGCAAGCTGCTCGTGCGGGTCGCGCGCTGACCGTTGCCGTCGCGTGATTTCCAGCGTCAGCCGCGTTATAGAGGACGGATGAGCGTTCTCGTCACCGGCGCGGCCGGGTTCATCGGCATGCATGTCGCAACGGCGCTTTTGAAGCGCGGCGAGCCGGTCGTCGGCGTCGACAATCTCAACGACTATTACGCCGTTTCGCTCAAAGAGGCGCGGCTCGCGAGCCTTTCGAGCCAGCGCGGTTTCCGTTTCGAGAAGCTCGACCTCGCGGAGCCCGAGGCGCTGCTGCGCTTCTGCCGCGCGCATTCCGAGATCGACCACGTCGTCCATCTCGCGGCGCAGCCGGGCGTGCGCTACTCGGTCGATCATCCGCGCGCTTATGTGCGCGCCAATCTCGACGCGCAACTCGAGGTGCTGGAAGCGTGCCGCCATCTGCGCAATTTGAAGCATCTCGTTTACGCCAGCTCGTCCTCCGTTTACGGCGGCAACATCAAGCTGCCTTTCGCGATCGAGGATGTCGTCGACCGGCCCCAGTCGCTCTACGCCGCGACCAAGAAGGCCGACGAGCTGATGAGCTATTGCTACGCGCATCTCTATAAGCTGCCGACGACCGGCCTGCGTTTCTTCACCGTTTACGGCCCTTGGGGCCGGCCCGACATGGCGCCCTGGCTTTTCACCGAAGCGATCATCGCCGGGAAGCCGATCAAGCTCTTCAACCACGGCAAGATGCGGCGCGATTTCACGTATATCGACGACGTCGTCGCCGGCGTCATCGCCTGCCTCGACAAGCCGCCGGCCGGGGCAACGCCGCCGTGCCGGCTCTACAACATCGGCAACAGCCACAGCGAAGAGCTCGAGCGCTTCGTCGCCATCATCGAGCAGGCGGTCGGGCGCAAGGCTCGGGTCGAGCGCGTGCCGATGCCGCCCGGCGATATCGAAGCCACTTATGCGGACATCGCCGCGACGACGCGCGATTTCGGCTTCGTGCCGCGGACCTCGCTGGCCGAGGGCCTGCCGCGCTTTGTCGCCTGGTATCGCGATTACCACAAAGTCTAAGCCGATTTGGCCTCATAGAGCGCGTCGAGCTCGGCGCCATAGGCCTTGCGGATTTCGTGGCGGCGGATCTTCAAGGTCGGCGTCATCTGGCCGTTGGCTGTGGTGAAGGGCTCCTTCGCGATGACGAAACGGCGCACGCGCTCGATATTGGCAAGGCCGTTATTGACCCGGCCGACGACGGCAGCGATCGCCTTCTGCACCGCCGTCGGGTCGCCTTTGGCATGGTGGATCACCTCTTCGGCCGGCACGATCACCGCGACGAGATAGGGCTTGCGGTCGCCATAGACCATCGCCTGCGCGATCGCGGGATCGAGCGTCAGCGCGCCTTCGATCCGCGCCGGCGCGATCATGTCGCCGCCGGAATTCTTGATGAAATCCTTCTTGCGGTCGGTGATGACGATGTAGCCGTCGCGATCGATCTCGCCGACATCGCCGGTATGCAGCCAGCCGCCTTCGAGCGCTTTCGCCGTCGCCTCGGGCTCGTTCCAATAGCCCTTCATCACCAACGCGCCGCGCACCAGAATCTCGCCGTCCTCGGCGATCTTGACCTCGACGCCATCGAGCGGCGGTCCGACGGTCGCGACCTTGATCTTGTCGGGGCGGTTCGCGCTCACCACCGGCGAGGATTCCGTCTGGCCATAGCCCTGCAGCAGCCGCAAGCCCAAAGCGATGAAGAATGCGCCGATCTGCGGATTGAGCGGCGCGCCGCCCGAGACCATGGCCTTGAGGCGCCCGCCGAAACGCGCGCGCACCTTATCGCGAACCAGCTTCTCGAGCACGCGATCGTAGAGCCGCTCGAAAGGCGTGAGGCTATGCGGATCCGAGAGCCGCTTGCGGCCAAGCGCCACGGCCTTGAAGAACAGCTTCGCTTTGATTCCGCCTTCGCGCTCGACCATGCGCAAGAGCCGCTGATGCAAGGTCTCGTAGAGCCGCGGCACCGCGGTCATGATGGTCGGCTTTGCCTCGATCATATTGGCGGCGAGCGTCTCGGCGCCTTCGGCGAAATAGATTTCGGCGCCGATATAGATGGGGAACATCATCCCCGCCGTGTGCTCATAGGCGTGGCTGAGCGGCAGGAAATTCAAAAACACCTCGTCGCCGAGGCCGAGCATCTCCAAGAGTCCGAACGCGCCGTGGCAATTGGCGAGGATGTTGCCGTGGCTCGTCATCACCCCTTTGGGCGCG
>DATGLO010000277.1:0-5595 GCA_035294105.1 Allostellaceae bacterium | reverse complement strand
GGAAAAGCCGATCACTTAGATAAACGGTCGCAACGAGACGACACGATTCTCGATGTCGCCTGCGGCCCCGGTTCGGTGGTCGCCGCTTTCGCGCCGCATGTCCGCCGCGCCGTCGGTCTCGACGCGACCGATGCCATGCTCGATCAGGCGCGCTCGCTCGCGGCCGAACTGCATCTCGCCAAAGGCGCTGTTCGCGGCGGCGGGTCTGCCGCAGCCGACCGTCGCGCGGTTTCAGGTAGTTTACGCGATCGATCAACTCGTCGTTAAATCCTTTCCGGCGAATGACGATCGGGCAGCTCTGCGTCGTATGATCGCGGAACTCGTCGCATGCGACGCGATGGATGTCGGCAGCCGGGCCGATGAAGGGCTTTTCGTCTATCCGACGGTCGTGCTGACAGCGACGAAGCCGAGCGCATAGCTGACCACCGCTCGGGCGTACTGGTAGCGGCGGTGGAGCGCCGCTACTTTGTCCCGGTGAAAGAAGAGGATACAGCAGCTTTCGACGAGCGCGGCGCGGCGCCAAAGGGCCGCGGCTATATCCTGCTCGCCTGCATGTTCGCGCAGTTCATGGCGGCAGTCGAAGCGACCATCGTCGGCACGGCCATGCCGACCATCGTCGCCGATCTCGGCGGCTTCCATCTCTTCTCCTGGGTCTTCGCGTCCTATCTCCTCGCGCAAGCGGCTTCGACGCCGATCTACGGCCGCCTCGCCGATGTCTATGGCAGGAAGCGCGTGTTCATCTTCGGCGCGACGGTATTCCTTCTCGCCTCGACGGCTTGCGGTTTTGCCTGGGGCATGGTGCCGCTGATCGCTCTCAGAACTATTCAGGGCTTTGGCGCGGGCGCGATCCAGCCGATCGCTTGGACCGCTCTCGGCGATGTCTATCCGCCGAAAGAGCGCGCGATGGTGCAGGGCTATCTCTCGGCGGTGTTCGGCACCTCGGCGATCGCAGGGCCGGTCTTGGGCGGCTTCATCGTCGAGCATCTCCATTGGTCGCTGGTGTTCTGGATCAACATTCCCGTCAGCCTGGCGACGATGGCAATGCTCGCCGTTTTCCTCAAAGAGAACATCGCGCCGCAACGCCACGACATCGATTATCTCGGCGCGCTGCTCTTGATGATCGGCATCGGTGCGCTGATGGTGGTCCTGGTGCAGGCACGCAGCCTCGATGGCAGGACGCTCGCGATTCTAAGCGTCGTCGCCGCGGTCGCGCTGGCGGCTCTGGCGCTGCAGGAAGCGCGCACGCGCGAGCCGATCGTGCCCTATAAGCTATGGCGGCTGAAGCTTATCATCGTCGGCAATATCGGCTCTTTCGCGATCGGTGCTTTGATGATGTGCAACGGCGCATTCCTGCCGACCTATGTGCAAGGCGCGATGGGTGCGAGCCCGGCTGTCGCTGGCTTGGCGCTCGGCGCCTCTTCCATCCTTTGGACCTTCGGCACCTTCGGCTCGGGCCGGCTCATGGTGCGCCTCTCCTATCGCGCGGCGGCCCTGTGGGGCGGGATTATCATGATCGTCGGCGCGGCGCTGCTCTTGACCGCCAGCCCCGACTACGGTCCCGCCTGGGTCGCCTTCGGCGCTGCCGTCCTCGGCCTTGGCATGGGCTTCGCCAACACGACCTTCGTGATCGCTGTCCAAACGGCTGTCGGCTGGAGCGAGCGCGGTGCGGCCACATCGGGCAACATGTTTTTGCGCACGGTCGGCCAGTCGGTCGGTACGGCGCTCTTCGGCGCGGTGTTCAATCTCGGAGTCGGGCACATCGACGGCGCCGACGATGAGATCAATCGGCTCTTGGAGCCGGCGACGCGCGCGACCTTGGGCGCGATCGAGACGATGCGGCTCTCCGACGCGATCGCCACCGCCATGCACAACGTCTATCTCATCGCCGCGGTGCTGACGCTGGTGCTGCTCGGCTTGGCGGGGCGCATTCCCGCCGGCCTCAGCCCGGTGCGCCAGCCGCTACGGCGCGAAGCGAGCCGGCCGGTAGCGGGCGACTGATTGCCGCTTCTAGGGCCTGCGGTGTCGCGCTAAAACGCAGCGCATGATCGGTCGGCTCAACCATGTCGCGATCGTCGTGCCCGACCTTGCTTGGGCGGCAGCGCTTTATCGCGACGTGCTTGGTGCCGATGTGTCGGCGCCGCTCGATCTGCCGGCGCATGGTGTGACGACCGTGTTTGTGACGCTTGCCAACACCAAGATCGAGCTGCTTGCGCCCTTGGGCAACAACTCGCCCATCGCGCGCTTCCTCGCGCGCAACCCGTCGGGCGGCATGCATCATCTCTGCTACGAGGTCGAGGACATCGTCGCCGCGCGCGACAAGCTCAAAGAAGCGGGCGCGCGTGTGCTTGGCGATGGCGAACCGAGCATTGGCGCGCATGGCAAGCCGGTGCTGTTCCTGCATCCCAAGGATTTCGCCGGCACGTTAATCGAGTTGGAAGAGGTTTAGCCTCATGAGCTGGTTCGTCGGCGTCGCAATGTATGTGGTGATCTGGTGGCTCACGATTTTCGCCGTGCTGCCCTGGGGCGTGAAGCCGGCCGAGAAAGGCGATCTGGGCGCGCGCGCCGGCGCGCCCGCCAACCCGCGGCTCTGGTTCAAGGTCGGCATGACGACCATCGTCGCCGCCGTGCTATGGCTCGTCATGTACGCGGTGATACGCTTCGGCCTGGTCGATCTGAGGTCATGATACGATGAGCGCAGCCTATTGCCGGCTTGCCCCGGGCCATCCCTTCCATGGCGACTATCACGGCCGCGAATACGGCTTTCCCGCGCGCGAGGATGCGGTGCTGTTCGAGCGGTTGGTGCTCGAGATCAACCAGGCCGGGCTCTCCTGGCTCACTGTTCTAAAGAAACGCGCGGCGTTCAGTGCCGCCTTCGCGGGTTACGACATCGACAAGGTCGCAGCCTTCACGGCGCGCGACGTGAAGCGGCTGATGAACGATCCCGGCATCATCCGCAACCGGCTGAAGATCGAGGCGGCGATCGAGAACGCCAAACGGCTGCAGGCGATCCGCGCGAGTCACGGCTCTTTCGCCGCCTGGCTCGATGCGCATCATCCGCGCAGCAAGGAGAAATGGGTAAAGCTCTTCAAAGAGACCTTCCGATTTACCGGCGGCGAAATTGTCGGCGAATTCCTGATGAGCCTCGGCTACTTGAAGGGCGCGCATGTGCCGAGTTGCCCGGTCCATGCGCAAGTCGCGCGCCTCAACCCGCCCTGGGCCAGTAAACTTACGGCTCGCGCCTGAACAGCAGCGACAGGCCCGGCTTTTTGTTCGGGTAAACCTTCGCCAAGGTAAAGCCGTAGCGCGCGAAGAGGATGCGTGCGTTGATGCGATCGAAGAGCTGGATATGCTCGGGCGGTGCGACTTGGTCCCAGTCGGCGATGTTCGCCGGGACGAGCGGGTGTCCCGCATCGGGCGACGAGACATAGAGATAGCCGCCCGGCTTGGTCACGGCGGCGAAGGTGGTCAAGAGCTCGTCGGGGCCGGGCACGTGCTCCAGCACTTCGGACGAAAAGACGAAATCGTATTGCAAGCCGCGGGCGCGGAATGCGTCCATCGGCTCGCAGTAATAGGTCCCGCGCGCGAAGTGCTTCCGCGCATAGGCGATCGCGCCGGCGCTGATATCGAGGCCGCTCGCCTTGGCGCCGAGCCGCGCGAAAGCATCCACCATGAACCCGCCGCCGCAGCCCATATCGAGCGCAAGGCGGCCGGGAAAAATATACGGCAGGAATTTGAACGCCCGCACGAAAGCGCGCCGCCGCCGCGAGCCTGCTTTGGCGAAATGGGTTTCGGTCGGGGCGCGCGACGCGTCGTTGTAATAGGCGGCGAGCTGTTCGGGCGTCGGATAGGGCGAAGCGAAGAGGAAGCCGCAAACGCTGCAGCGACGGAACGGATAGCCGGATTTGACGAAGGCCGGCGCTGCCGCGACCACGGTGCATGCGGGGCAGGGGATGGTGTCGTCGCGATCGATATCGCTGGGGGCAGGGGCCGACAAGGTCACGAGCGAGGCAATTCAGCAGGGATGGGGCAAAGTAATCGATCCGCCCGCCCAGGTCTCAGACAAAGCAGACAAAAAATAAGGCAAGATCCGTCGATCTTGCCTGCCTAAGCTGTTTCAGTACCGGCTCCTTCGAAAGGGTCGAATCCCCCCACCGTCGTTAGCGGCTTTTCCTCCCTAAACTTGGACCGGTCGCTTTCTTGCGCGAGAAGCGCGGTAACCGAAACGAGTGTATAAAAAACGCCGGCTTCGGTCACGCAAATTCTGCCCTTTCCCGGACCGGTTCTAAAGAACCGCAAACCGAACGAGAAAAAGTAGTGCGAGGATCGCCAAAGCCGGGCTAACCGCGTTCGATTTTCCGGCCAAAATCTTGACCGCCGCATAAGCGATGAAGCCGAAAGCGATGCCGGTCGCGATCGAATAGGTCAGCGGCATGGCAATCGCCGTGATCATCGCCGGCGCGTATTCGGTCGGGTCTTCCCAGTCGATCTCGGCAAGTCCCCTGGTCATCAAACAGGCGACGTAGAGCAGGGCCGGCGCCGTGGCATAGCCGGCAACCGTGCCGGCGAGCGGCGAGAGGAAGAGACTCAACAGGAACAGGATGGCAACGACTACGCCGACGAGGCCGGTCCGGCCGCCGGCGCGCACCCCGGCGGCGCTTTCGATGTAGCTGGTCACGGTGGTTGTCCCGAGCAGCGAGCCGCAAATAGTCGCGGTGGAATCGGCGATGAAGACGCGGTTGAGCCGCGGGATCTTGCCGTCCTTGCCGATCAGCCCGGCGCGATGCGCGACGCCGACCAGGGTGCCGGTATTGTCGAACAGATCGACGAAGAAGAAGGCGAAGACGATCGCGATCAGCCCGGCATCGAGCGCGCCTTTGAAATCGAGCTTCAGAAGGGTGGGCTCAAGGCTCGGCGGAGCGGCGACGATGCCGCCGAAAGGCGATATGCCGACCGCGACGCCGATCGCGGTGACCGCCAGCACCGAGATGATGATTGCGCCCGGCACTTTCTTTGCGTCGAGCGCAACGATGGCGAGAAAGCCGATGACGGCGAGGATCGTGCTCGGCGCTTTTATATCGCCGAGCTGCACGAGCGTGTCGGGCGAGCCGGTGATTATGCCGGCATTATGCAGGGCGATGATGCCGAGGAAGAGACCGATGCCGGCGGAAATCGCCATCTTCAAGGATTGGGGAATCGAATCGACGATCCATTCGCGCAGGCGCAGCAGGCTGAGGATGAGGAACAGCACGCCCGAGATCAGCACCGCGCCGAGCGCCACTTCCCAGGAATAATGCATGCCCTTGACGACGCCATAGGTGAAATAGGCGTTGAGCCCCATGCCCGGCGCCAAGGCGAGCGGGTAATTCGCGTAAAGTCCCATGACGAGAGTGCCGATGGCCGTGCCGATGCAGGTGGCGACAAAGACGGCGCCGCGATCCATGCCCGCATCCGCCAGGATCTGCGGATTGACGAACATGATATAGGCCATGGTGAGGATAGTGGTGCAGCCGGCGACCACCTCGGTGCGCACCGTCGTGCCATGGGCCGTGAGCTGGAAATAGCGATCGAGCATGAATCCCCCTTTGCCTCATCTTT
>DATGLO010000276.1:0-6228 GCA_035294105.1 Allostellaceae bacterium | reverse complement strand
GCACAAGCAACGCCTCACCAGGCGTTTCGGGCCGTTGCTCGGTGCCTCGATGTGAAGGGATCAGCCGATCGAGAAGGAATTGCCGCAGCCGCAGGACGAAGCCGCGTTCGGGTTCTTCACCTGAAATGACGCGCCCATCATGTCCTCAACGAAGTCGATCTCGGCGCCTTTGACGAGGTCGAGCGAAACCTCGTCGATGACGAGCATCACGCCGTCGCGCTCGAAGCTGCGGTCGTCGGCGTTGCGCGCCGTATCGAAGCTGAAGCCGTATTGAAAGCCCGAGCAGCCGCCGCCAGAGACAGCAAGCCGCAGGAACGCGTCGGGCGCGTTCTCTTGGAGTTTGAGCTGCGCAATGCGCTTGGCCGCATTGGCGGTCAAGATGACCTGGGCAGGGCTGGGGTCGGTTTGGCCGTCCGGCATGACAATCCTCGAGAGCCGATTTTATGTGGGGATTCTCAAGGAATTGTCAAACGACATTCCCTCTCCCCGACGGGGCGGGCTGGGGGTGAGGGGCTTTGAGCTTCCCCCTCACCCGGCGTTTTTGCGCCGATCTCTCCCCGAGGGGAGAGGTTTGAGTTCGCTCGCTACTTCGCGAGATAGAAGTAACCGACCTTGTTGTTCGCCGGGGTGCCGAACCACATGCGCCCCTGATCGTCGGGGTAGAATTCGCGCATCGTGTTCTCGGATTGCGGCGTCGGATATTTCGTGACCTTGCCGGTCTTGGGGTCGAGCCGGCCGATGTAATCCATGTATTCCGACGAGAACCAGATCGTATGGTCGTGCGCGATGCCGAGCGCATAAGGCGACGCCTCGGGACCCGGCAAATCGTATTCGGTGAACTTCAAGGTCTTCGGGTCGAAATGCGCGAGCTTGCCGGCCATGTATTCCGCGACCCACACTGTGCCGTCGCTGTCGACCTGGATACGCCTTGGGAAGGCCTTCTCGGTCGGCAGCTGATACTTCGTCACATGCAGGGTCTTGGGATCGATCTCGCCGATCTGGCCGGCCGGGGTGAATTCGGCGAACCAGATCGTACCTTGTTTGTCGATCACGATGCCGTAGGCGCTCGGGATTTGCGGGATCTCGGTGAACTTGCCGGTCTTCGGGTCGTAGACCGAGAGCGGCCCGCCCGTCGACCAGATGCGGCCGTCGGGCGCGATGCGCAGCGTGTGCTTCGAGCCGCCAGCGAGGGTGTTCTCCTTGCCGGGAATCATCGCGTCTTGGAACTCGGTGACCTTCTGCGTCGCCGGGTCCCAACGCCCGAGCTTGTCGGCGCCTTGCTCCGTGAACCAGACCGAGCCGTCCGGTGCCGGCACGGCGGAATGGATGGCGGCGGTGCCGTTGTTCGGTGCCTTGAACTCGTCGATCTTGCCGCTCTTCGGATCGAGCCGCGCGATCATGTTCGCATCGCCGTAATAGGGAATCCAGTAGTGTCCGTCCTTCGCCGGGAAGGCGCTCCACGGCATGCGGTTGATGCCGGGCATGTCGTATTCGACATAAACGATCTTCTGCGCTTCGGGACCGAAGGTCTGCTTCACCGCCGCGAACTGCGGTAGGCTGTCGGGCGCCGGGAGATGCGAATTCGGTCCGAAGTTGGTGGTGAGATAGTCGACGAGCTGCTTCTCCTGGTCGGGGCCGACATGGCCGACGCTGCCGAGGAAGAAATGCATCGAGCCGACCATGTAGTCGACGAGCGTCTGCCATTCTTGCTCGCTATGCGGCGCGCGCCCGGCCATGCGCGTCTCGAAGCCGTGGCAGGCGAAGCAATTCTGGTACATCACGGTCTTGCCCACCCCGTCGGGCAGAAGGCTCCGACCTTGATACATCGAGATTTCGGTCCATTTGAGCGGCGCCGGCGTCGCCGCGATATTGAGCGTCAGGTTCTGGTTCGCGGCGAGCGTCGCGTTCTGCGGCGTGTTAGCGAAACCGGCGCTGCCGGTGCCATGGGCCGAAACGGTCCACTGGCCGGCCGGGAGATCGGGCAGCCGGTAGTGTCCGGCATTGTCGGTCAGCACGCTGACGAGGCGGTTCGCCGCCGTGTTCTCGCCCGTTACGAAGATGCCCGCGACCGGCGCGTTATTCGCGCCTGTAACGGTGCCGCTGATGGTTGCCGCATGCGCCGAGCCCGCGAGGGCGATCGCCGCAACCGAATAGGCGAGATCCCGCATCGGCATCGTTTACTCCCTTACCTTTGTCGTTCCGAGCGCAATCCTATCGTTAGACGTTGACCGGTGCCAAGGTCGGACGGCCGCGGATGATATCGGCCATCTTCTCGGCGATCATGATGACCGTCGCGTTGATGTTGGCGCCGACGAGATCGGGCATCACCGCCGCGTCGACGACGCGTAAGCCGTCGATACCGAGCACCTTGCATTCGGGATCGACCACGGCGTCGGGATCGCTAGCGACGCCCATCTTGCAGGTGCCGAGCGGATGATGCGCCGTCGCGCCGATCTTCCGCACATGCGCGTCGATCTCGGCGTCGCTGTCCTTGCCCGGGCCCGGCGCGATCTCGGCTTCGGCGAATGCCTGCACCGGCTTCTGGCGGCAGATGTCGCGCACCATGCGCACACCTTCGCGGATCAGCTTCACGTCGGCCTCGGTGCCAAGGAAGTTCTGGAAGATGTGCATCTTGTCGCGCGGGTTGGTCGAGGCGAGCTTCAGCGAGCCGCGCGCTGTCGGCCGAAGCAGCACCGCGCGCGGCCCGAAGCTGTCGGCCGCCGGCTGTTGGATGAACGGCCAGTAAGGCCGCACGCCGCCGGGTGCCATCCGAAAGAGAATTTGGATGTCGGGCATGGTCTTTGCCTGCGACGTCTTGATGAATCCCATCAAGCCGCCGGGAAGATCGGTCGCGGGACCGGTGCCGAAGAGATAGGCCTGCGCCATCTCGCGCGCGATGTTGTCCATCCGCATGCGGCCGGGAAACGGTCCGCGGCCCTTGCGCTTGTATTCGACGCCGACCGAAAGATGGTCCTGTAAATTCTTGCCAACGCCTCTTAATCCGACCTTCACCGGGATGCCGTGCATTTTGAGCTCGTCCGGATCGCCGATGCCCGAGAGCATCAGCACCTGCGGCGAGTTGATGACGCCGCCGCAGAGCAGCACCTCGCGCGAGGCGCGCAGCACGGCCGTCTGACCGTCTTTCGCATATTCGACGCCGACCGCGCGATTGCCCTCGAAGACCAGCCGCGTGACCATCGCGCCGGTCTCGACCTGGAGATTCTTGCGGCCGAGCGCCGGGCGCAGATAGGCCGTCGCGGCGCTGGCGCGGCGGCCTTTGATGATGGTCGCCTGGGTGCGGCCGAAGCCATGCTGCTCGGCGCCGTTATAATCCTCCGTCTCGGGGTGGCCGAGGATCTTGCCCGCCTCGCGGAAGGCTTCGATCAGCGGGTCCTCGTAGCGCGTGAAGCGCGTGCCGATCGGCCCATCGCCGCCGCGATACTCGCTGGCGCCGCCTTCCCAGCTCTCGCTACGCTTGAAATAGGGAAGGGCGTGGGCATAGGACCATTGCGTCAGTCCGCTCTCGGCCCAACGGTCGTAGTCGCCGCGATTGCCGCGCACATAGCCCATGACGTTGATCGAGGACGAGCCGCCGATCACCTTGCCGCGCGCGCATTCGATCACGCGCCCGTCCATGTTGGGCTCGGGCTCGGTCCAATATTGCCAATCGTGCAACCGTTCTTCGAAAATCTTGCCCCAGCCGAGCGGGATATGGATCAGCGGATCGCGGTCCCAACCGCCGGCTTCGAGCACCAGCACGCGCACGTCGGTGTCTTCGGTGAGGCGATAGGCGAGGCAGCAGCCGGCCGAGCCGGCGCCGATGATGATGTAGTCGTAGCTCCGAGCCTCGGCCATCGCGCTTTGTCCTCCCGATCTTTCGCCTTATTCAACAAGGCGCGGCCTTGGGCAGCAAGCGTAAAGGACGACTCGTACGCGGCGTTGCGCCGCCAAGTCGCGCGCATTAGGTTGAAATCATGACTCAACCGGCGCTTGCCGCTTACGCCTGCCATCCCGAGCAGAGCCGCGGACGGCTTTACCCGGAGCCCGAGAGCCCGGTCCGCTCGGTCTTCCAGCGCGACCGCGACCGGATCATCCATTCGACGGCGTTCCGCCGCTTGCAATACAAGACGCAAGTTTTCGTTTCTCACGAGGGCGATCATTACCGCACGCGGCTGACGCACAGCCTCGAAGTGGCGCAGATCGCGCGCAGTATCGCGCGGCGCTTGGGCCTCAATGAGGATCTCGCCGAGGCGCTGTCGCTCGCGCACGATCTCGGCCACACGCCCTTCGGCCATGCGGGCGAGGAAGCGCTCGACGAGGTGATGAAGGATTTCGGCGGCTTCCGCCATAACGACCAGACTTTGCGCGTCCTGACGACACTCGAACATCGCTATGCCGATTTTGACGGGCTCAATCTTACGTGGGAGATGCTCGAGGGCATCGCGAAGCATAACGGCCCGGTCGCGGGGCCGCCGTCCACGAGCCTGGCCGATTATGCAAAACGGCACGATCTTGAGCTCGGCAGTTGGCCGTCGGCGGAGGCGCAAGTGGCTGCGCTCGCGGACGATATCGCCTATGACAATCACGACACCGACGACGGCCTGCGCGCCGGACTGTTCGCCATCCACGATCTGACGCAGGTGCCGCTGCTCGGCGAGATTTTCGCCCAGGTCGACCGCCTCCATCCTGGCATCGATGACGGCCGCCTAATCCATGAGGCGATCCGGCGGCTGATCGATCGCATGGTCGGCGATGTCGTCGAAGAATCGCAACGCCGCATCGCCGCGGCCGGCGCCAAGAGCGTCAGCGATATCCGCCGTTATTCAGGCGGCGTGATCGCCTTCTCGGCAGCCATGCGCGAAGAGGAGCGCGGCTTGCGCCGCTTCCTCTTCGAGCGCATGTATCGCCATTATCGCGTCAACCGCATGGCCTCGAAAGCGCACCGCATCGTGCAAGAGCTGTTCCGCTTGCTGCTTGCAGAGCCGCAATGCCTTCCGACCGAATGGCAGAGCCATGCGACCGGGCCCGGAACGCGCGAGACGGCGCGGGTCGTTGCCGATTACATTGCCGGCATGACCGACCGTTACGCGCTCGACGAGCATTTCAAGTTGTTCGACAGGTACGCGACGACGTGAAGGACGTCTTCACCCATTTCCGGTTCGTGGTCGTCGGCGAGATCGAAGCCTTGGTCAAAAGGGGCGAGCTCGCGGCAGGGCTCGACCTGTCGCGCGTCGCCGTCGAGCCGCCGCGCGATCCGACGCATGGCGACCTCTCGACCAACGCAGCGATGGTGCTGGCCAAGGCCGCGAAAATGCCGCCGCGGGATCTCGCGCAGAAACTTGCCGCGCGCCTCGCCAACGAAGGCGACATTACCGCCGCCGAGGTTGCCGGCCCCGGCTTCATCAATTTGCGCATTGCCGACGCGTTCTGGCAGACGCGGCTGGTCGACATTCTCGAAGCGCGCGCCAGCTATGGCGACAGCGAGCTGGGGCAGGGCCGGCGCGTCAATGTCGAATATGTCTCGGCAAATCCGACGGGACCGATGCATGTCGGCCACGGCCGCGGTGCGGTGGTCGGCGACGCGCTCGCTTCGCTCTTGGAGAAAGCGGGTTTCCAGGTCTGCCGCGAATATTACATCAACGACGCCGGCGCCCAGGTCGATGTGCTCGCACGCTCGCTCTTCTTGCGTTATCGCGAAGCGCTGGGCGAGGTTATCGATGCGATCCCCGAAGGGCTTTATCCCGGCGAGTATCTGAAAGACACCGCGTGGCTCTTGGCGAAGCGCGACGGCGCGAAATGGCTGAGCCAACCCGAAAGCGCATGGCTTCCCGAGTTTCGCGATTTCGCCATCGGCAATATGATGACCGCAATCCGCACCGACCTCAACGCGCTCGGCATCGAGCATGAGGTGTTGACGTCGGAGCGGGCGATCGTCGGCGCCGGCGCGATCGAGAAGGCGATCGCGGCGCTGGAAAAGCAAGACCTCATCTATATCGGCACGCTCGAGCCGCCGAAAGGCAAGCTGCCCGACGACTGGGAGGCGCGACCGCAAACCTTGTTCCGCGCCACGCAATTCGGCGACGACGTCGACCGGCCGCTCAAGAAATCCGACGGCTCTTGGACTTATTTCGCCGCCGATATCGCCTATCATTTCGACAAGGTGCAGCGCGGCTTCAACGATATGATCGATGTCTGGGGCGCGGATCATGGCGGCTACGTCAAGCGCAT
>DATGLO010000275.1:0-3975 GCA_035294105.1 Allostellaceae bacterium | reverse complement strand
TGTCCATCCTGCGCTGACGCTCGGTCCGCGCCTCATTTTTGCCTGACATCTTCATGATTTTTAACGAATTTTTACCGCGAACCGATACCATGATATGGTAACGCTTTCGCGCCATGGTCTGCCCCTGATGAGCCGCCCGCTCGCCGTCTTGATCCTTGCCGCCGGCCAGGGAACGCGCATGAAATCGGCGCGGCCCAAGGTGCTGCACGAAATCGCCAATCGCCCGATGATCGGTCACGCGCTCGCCGCCGCGCGCGCGCTCGATCCTGCCCGCATCGTCGCCGTGATCGGCCCGGGCATGGAAGAGGTCGCGAAAGCGGTCGCGCCCGTGCCTTGCGTCGTCCAGGCCTTGCAGCGCGGCACCGGCGATGCGGTCGCGGCGGCACGCGACGCCCTCAAGGATTTTGCCGGCGATGTGCTGGTGCTTTATGGCGACACGCCGCTGATCGAGCCCGCGACGCTCGAGAAGCTTTTGGCCGAGCGCGCGCGCGCTCGCGCTGCCGTCGCGGTCGTCGGCATGCGGCCGGACGAGCCGGGCGCTTACGGCCGGCTAGTGCTCGGCAAGGACGGTACGCTCGAAGCGATCGTCGAAGCGAAAGACGCCAGCGAGGAGCAGCGCCGGATCGCGCTGTGCAATTCCGGCGTGATGGCGATCGACGGCAAGCTGCTCTGGTCGCTGATCGATGCCGTCGGCAACAGCAACGCCAAGCACGAATATTATTTGACCGACATCGTCGCCATCGCCCGCGCGCGCGGGCTCCCCTGCGCGGCGATCGAAGCGCCGGTCGAGGAATTGCTCGGCGTCAACAGCCGCGCCGAGCTCGCCGTCGCCGAAGCGGCGATGCAGCGCCGCTTGCGCGCGCGCCACATGGCCGAGGGCGTCACCTTCACCGCGCCCGAGACGGTGTTCATGAGCGCCGATACCAAGCTCGGCCGCGATTGCACCGTTGGTCCCTTCGTCGTCTTCGGGCCCGACGTGACGATCGGCGAAGGCGTTTCGATCCCGGCGTTCTGTCACCTCGCCGGCGCCAAGGTCGGCGATCACGCCAGATTGGGGCCGTTTGCGCGCCTCCGGCCCGGCGCCGAACTCGCCGACAACGTCCATATCGGCAATTTCGTCGAGGTGAAGAACGCCAAGCTCGCCGAGGGCGTCAAAGCGAATCACCTCGCCTATCTCGGCGATGCATCGGTCGGCGAGGGCACGAATATCGGCGCCGGCACCATCACCTGCAATTACGACGGCGTCGACAAGCATCGCACCGAGATCGGCAAGGATGTGTTCATCGGCACCAATTCCTCGCTCGTCGCGCCCTTAAAGATCGGCGACGGCGCGATGGTCGGTGCCGGCTCGGTCATCACCGACGACGTGCCCGCCGATGCGCTCGCGCTCGGCCGCGGCCGGCAGGTCGTGAAGGAAAAACGCGCGGCTGCGTGGAAAGCGCAAAAGCGGGCCGCGAAGCCCGCGAAGAAGAAGTAGCCGCGCGATGTCGGGGGTCCGCGCTACGGTCAGGAACAAGCTTTGCGCTCGCGCGTTAATCTGGCCGACTTCTCCTATTCGTCATGCCCGGACTTGTTCCGCGCATCCGTGTTTTTCTTTTTCACTCGTCGATGGCCGGGAAGAGCCCGGCCATGACGATTGAAGATGGGGCGGTTATAGATGTGCGGCATCGTCGGCATCATCGGCAAGCAGGAGGCCGCGCCGCTGCTCATCGAAGGGCTGCGGCGTCTAGAATATCGCGGCTACGACAGCGCCGGCATCGCGACCCTCGTCGACGGTGCGATCGAGCGGCGCCGCGCCGAAGGCAAGCTCGACGCGCTCGCGACCCTGATCGATCGCCAGCCGGTCCAAGGCAATATCGGCATCGGCCATACGCGCTGGGCGACGCATGGCGTGCCCGCGGTGCGCAACGCGCATCCGATCGCGACGCGCGAGGTCGCCGTCGTTCATAACGGCATCATCGAGAATTTCCAGGCGCTGAAAGCCGAGCTTACGCAGCTCGGCTTCGCTTTCGAGAGCCAGACCGATACCGAAGTCGTGGCGCTGATGGTGACGCGCTATCTGCGCGACGGCTTGTCGCCGGAGAAGGCGGTCGAGCAGACCTTGGCGCGGCTCGAAGGCGCTTTCGCGCTGGTGCTGCTCTTCGCCGGTCACCACGACCTCCTTATTTGTGCGCGTCGCGGCTCGCCGCTCGCGATCGGCTATGGCGAGGGCGAGATGTATGTCGGCAGCGACGCGCTGGCGCTCGCGCCGCTGACGCGCCGCATCGTCTATCTCGAAGAGGGCGATTGGGCGGTCGTGCGCGCCTCGGGCGCGACGATCTTCGATGCCGAGAACCGGCCGGCGCAGCGCGAGATCAAGGAGACGGCGCTTTCGGGCGCGGCGATCGGCAAAGGCAATCATCGCCACTTCATGAAGAAGGAGATCTTCGAGCAGCCGGCGGTGATCGGCGACACGCTGATGGCGCATTTCAACCCGGTGACGCGCTCGGTCCATCTGCCGCATCTGCCTTTCGATCTCGCCGCGATCGAGCGTGTGACGATCATCGCTTGCGGCACCTCCTATCACGCCGGACTCATCGCGAAATACTGGATCGAGCAGCTTGCGCGCGTGCCGTGCGAGGTCGATATCGCCTCGGAGTTCCGTTATCGCGCGCCGGCGATGGCGAAGGGCGGGCTCGCGCTCTTCATCTCGCAATCGGGCGAGACCGCCGACACGCTCGCGGCGCTGCGCTACTGCAAGACGCAGCACCAGCGCATCGTGGCGGTGGTGAACCAGCCCGAAAGCTCGATCGCGCGCGAGGCGGACGCGGTTCTCGCAACCCAGGCCGGGCCCGAGATCGGCGTCGCCTCGACCAAGGCGTTCACGACTCAGCTCGTGGTGCTCGCCTGCCTCGCCATCGCTTTGGCGCGGGCGCGGGGCAAGATCGATATGGCGAAGGAAGCCGCGCTCTCGACCGCGCTCACCGAAGTGCCGTCGCGCGCGAGCGAGGTGCTCAATCACGACCGGCGCATCGAGAAGATGGCGGCGTGGTTCGCCGAGGCGCGCGACGTGCTCTATCTCGGCCGCGGCACCTGTTATCCGCTGGCGCTCGAGGGCGCGCTGAAGCTCAAGGAAATCTCCTACATCCACGCCGAAGGCTATGCCGCCGGCGAGATGAAGCACGGGCCGATCGCCTTGATCGACGATCGCGTGCCGATCGTCGTCCTCATCCCGCGCGACGAGCTCTTCGAGAAGACGCTCTCGAATGTGCAGGAGGTTCTGGCGCGCGGCGGCAAGGTGGTCGCGATCTCGGACAAAGAAGGGCTGGCGCGGCTCGACGGCCAGCTCACCGAGGCGATCGAGGTGCCGTATTGCGATCCGTTCGTCGCGCCGCTGCTTTATGCGATCCCGGCGCAGCTTCTCGCTTATCACGTCGCGGTCGCCAAAGGCACCGATGTCGATCAGCCCCGCAACCTCGCCAAGAGCGTGACGGTCGAGTAGCGCCATTTTCACGCCACCGGCCTGCCGGCTTATGGTATAACGCACGCGATGCGCGACCTTGGGCAGATCATCGACGATCTGAAGCGGATGAAACCCGATCTTTATCGGCGCTACCCCATTCGTTCGCTCGGCGTCTTTGGCTCATATGTACGTGGCGATCAAACGGAGGCGAGCGACCTGGATGTGCTCGTCGACATTGGTGCCGGTCTCGGTCTGATGGGGCTTGCCGACCTAAGGCGGGATTTATCGGATGGCCTCGGCGTGAAGGTCGATCTTGTGACAAAGGATGCCTTGAAGCCTGAGATTGGCTCCCGCATCTTGTCGGAAGCGGTGATGCTGTGACAGCGGCCGATCGCCGCTTCGTCGATTATCTCAACGACATCTTAGATAATGCGCGAAAGCTTAAGTCTTTCGTTGCAGACATGTCTTTCGCTCAGTTTCAGGCTGACGAGAAAACCCAATATGCCGTCATCCGAGCGGCGGAAGTAATCGGC
>DATGLO010000274.1:0-3090 GCA_035294105.1 Allostellaceae bacterium | reverse complement strand
CGCTGGTCGCGCTGTCGTTCCAGAGCGGCTCGATCGCAATGTTCTACGTGCTCTTCGCGGTGATCGGCGTGTGTTCGTCGCTCGGCGGCTTCGTCGGCAACGCCAAGCTGATCTCGGGCTGGTTCAGCCGCCGTCGCGGCTTGGTGCTGGCGCTGGTCGCGATGGGTGCCGGCCTTGCCGGCAGCCTCATTCCGCAATGGACCGGCCTGTCGGTCAGCGGCCTCGGCTGGCGCGAGGCCTATCTCGTTGTCGCCGCTTATGTCCTGGTCTTCGTCGTTCCGGTCTTCTTCTTTCTTTATGAATCGCCGACGATCCTGGCGGCGCGGGCGCGCGGTGAGTCGCTCTCGAAGTCCGACGCGACGGGCATGAGCGTCCGCGAGGCAAGCAAATATCCGTCGTTCTGGCTGTGCCTCGCCGCGCTTGTCCTCAACACCGCCCTCTTGGGGCTCAATCTCCACATGGTGCCGCTCTTGACCGGTCGCGGCTTGACGTTGCAGACCGCGGCGACGGTTCTCAGCGCACAAGTCGGCGGCTCGACGATCATTTATCTCGTCGCCGGCTATCTGCTCGACAAGATCAGCACGCCGAAGCTCGCGCTTTTCTTCTCGCTCTGCGCGGTCGGGGGCTTGCTGCTCATTCATCACGGTAGCGGCGTTACGCAAATGCTGATCGCCGGGATCCTGATCGGCGCGGGCACGACGGGCGAGGGCAGCGTCGTGCCTTATTTCCTCACGCGGTATTTCGGGCTCAAGGCGTTTGCTTCGATCTATGGCCTGATGTGGGGCATCGCCGCGGTCGCCAACGGGATTCAGCCGGTGATCCTCGGCTATATCTTCGACACACAGGGCTCCTATGGTTGGGGCCTCGTTTATTGCGAGGCCTGCGTGTTCCTGGTCGCGGTGTGTTTCTTCTTCCTGCCGCGGTATCGCTTTGCCGCGCGCCTGCCCGAGGTCGAACCGGCGCCCGCGGCAGAAGCGGTCGGCGAGGCGCAAAGCGTCGGAGCCTAAGCCCGTGGGTGTGAAATACCTCGTTACCGGTGCGTCGGGCCGCACCTCGATGAAGATAATCGATATTCTTCTCGAGCGTGGCGTTCCGGCGAGCGACCTGATCCTCGTCTCGCGCAGTCCCGAGCGCGCGGAGGTCGCGCGCTATGGCGCGCGTGGCGCGACCTTGCGCTATGGCGATTTCACCGATCTTGCCTCCTTGCCGCAGGCCTTCGCCGGCGGCGAGAAAATGTATTTCATGCCGATGAACCACCCGCCCGACGAGGTCGACGAGGTCGCGGTGAAAACCGAGGTGGCGCGGATCGCGAAAGAGGCGGGTATCCGCTACTGCGTCTACCAATCCTTCATCGGCGCCGGCGTCGTCGAAAGCTGCGAGGACGATTTCCAGACGGAAAACGCGCTGCGCGCCAGCGGCATGGATTGGGTGATCTTGCGCACGGGCATCTTCGCCGAAAGCCTCGGCCGCGAGGCCAAGCGTTATATCCGCGAAGGGAAGATCGAGACCCACGATCCCGATCGCCGCCGCAGCTACATCACCCGCGACGACATCGCCGCAGCGGGGGCTGCCGTTCTGCTCGGCGAAGGCCACGCCGGCAAGATCTATTACATCTTCGGCTCGACCCTTTCGCTGCGCGAGCTTGGGGCAGAGCTCGGCAAGATCGCCGGCAAGTCGATCGAGATCGTGAAATCGGACAAGCCGGCCTGGGGCGGCATGGGCGGCCAAAACGCGCCGCGCAACGATCTGCCGGCACTCATTGGGCGCCCGGGCCAAACGGTGTTCGAGCAATTCGAAGAGAACGCCCGGGAATTGCTGACTGGCGTGCCGCTGACCAGCGATTACAAATTCGGCTTCCAATGGCATGCGCGCGGGATGGAGAGACGACCCGACGATCTCGGATTCACCATGCATCGCCTCTTCAAGGCAGCGCGCGCGGGCGACGCAAAGGCCGCGGCGGAATTCAAGGCGCTGCGAGATGCCAATCCGGCGCGCCACGCGCTGTGGCGCGAAATCCATCCGGAATGGTTTGCGTAGGGCGCCGCCACCACCGTCATTGCGACGAGCGCCAAGCGCGACGAAGCGCTCCAGGGAGCGCACGCGTGGCTGTGGATCGGTTTGCCCTCATCCCGAGCTTGTCGAGGGACGCTCGCGATGACGGTGAGGGGAAAGCCGATCAGAACGGCGCGACGATATCGAGGAGCTGTTCGCCGTAGCGCGGCTGCTGATCGTTGGTAAGCTGGCCGCGGCCGCCGTAAGAGACGCGCGCCTCGGCAAGCTTGTCGAGCGGCACGGTGTTGGTCGAGCTGATATCCTGCGGACGCAGCACGCCCGTGACCTGGAGATCGCGCACTTCGTAATTGACGCGAATTTCCTGATGCCCCTGGATCACCAGATTGCCGTTCGGCAGCACCTGGGTGACGAGGGCGGCGACTTCGAGCGTCACTTGCTCTTCGCGATTGATCTCGGCCTTGCCGTCGTTGTTGGTCGCGCCCGTCACATTGACGAGCGTTCCGGCGGTGCCCGTGCCCGTTGAACCGCCGATGCCGGGGAGCGAGGCCTTCGGCAGAATCTTCTGGATCTGCGTCTCGAAGCCCATGGCGTTGGGCATCGTGTCCTGCTCGTTGGTCGTGCGCTGGATCTGCGTCTCGTTGTTGAATTGGGCCTTGTCGTCGAAGCTCACGAGCACGGTCAGGATATCGCCCACATTCGAGGCGCGCTGATCCTTGAAGAAGGCGCGGCTGCCGGCTTTCCACAGCGAATTCGGCTGGCGCTCGGCGACGATCGGCGTCGGCATCGGCAGCGACACCGGCTGGTAGCCGGGCTGCGTCTTCGGGTCCTGGATCGTCGTGAGCGGCGGAGCCTCGCCGATCTGCGACACGCGGCTGAAGGCATTGCAGCCGGCGAGCGCGACGGCAGCGAGGGTGACGGCCGTGAGCTGGCGGAAGGGGAGCGTCGTCATGGTCATACCGTGCCTCGTCACCGTGCCGCGATCCGCGCGGGCAAGCCGCCCGCGCCGATCACGACCTGATTGGGTCCCGCGACCACGGCGTCGATGGTGCGGTTCGATTGTGTGTTGGCAATACGGAT
>DATGLO010000273.1:0-4504 GCA_035294105.1 Allostellaceae bacterium | reverse complement strand
GGCAACAATCCCAACGGGAATTGCAAAGGCCAGAATGTCTCGCTGCCGCTGAGCTGGGACAACGTGCCGGCGAACACCAAGAGCTTCGCCATCACCATGGTCGATCCGGTGCCGCGCGCCACTCAGGGCTTCGTCCACTGGGTCGCTTACGACATTCCGGCCGACAAGAAAGGGCTCAAGGAAGGCGAAGCCAACAGCGAGACCGCCTTCGGCGCCGGCAAGAACGGCGCCGGCAAAGCCGGGTGGGCCGGTCCGTGCCCGCCGCCCGCGGATTATCCGCATCCCTATACGATCAGCTTGATCGCGACCGACCTCGCGCCCGGCACGCTGCAGCCGGGCATGAACCGCGATCAGTTGCTCGCGGCGCTGCAAGGTCACGCGCTCGGCGTGACGACCTTTATTGCCCGCGCGCCGAAGCCCTGAAGGCTTACGATCCCGAGACCGCGCAAGCGTCCGAACAGGTGGCGCGGCGGCGGCATGATCGGCCAGCGGCACGGCTTTGAGCCAGGCCGAGCCGCACGCGACAGGGTGCGGCCGCGACGCCACAGCCGCCGGGCGCCAAAGCAAGCACCCGTTACGGGCGCTCGCCTTTGAAGAAATCGACGTTCAACGCGACCGGCTGGCCGAGCCACAGCGAATTGATCATGTGGTCGCTATAGCCGTGGCCGGTTTCGGGATGGACGAGGATCCTGAGACCGTTCCGATTGAGCATCAGCCACGGCACGATCCGCGCGAACTCGCCGGCCGCAAAGGCGAACTGATACATCGATACCGGATGCGGCCCGACCGACTCGTCGTGCCACCGCCCGACAACGCCCTCGAATTGCTCGCCGATCGCCTGACGCAACTTCGCGGCAGCGTCGCGGCTTTGCGCATCGTAATAGATATGCGCGTGGTAACCGGTGATGAGCGCGGGATCGAGAGCCATGGTCTTATGATAGAGCAACCGCCGGCCGCGCAGAAGGCAGTTGCAAGGCGCGGCACGATGCGCCAGCTTCCGCGCATGCGCGGACATTGGCCAAGCTGGATCGTGGCGGTCGCCCTAAGCGGATGCAGCATTCTGCCGGCACCCTATCAAACCTATGCGCCGGCCGACGCCCCTGCCGCCGCCGCCGCGGCGAAGACAACGCCCCCGCCCCAGGCGCTGGTGGTTTACGGCGCGACGACGACGACTCCCGACATGACCCCCGACTCGCTCGAAAACATGACGCTGTCGGAGAATGAAGAGGAGCCGGGACTGAACCTGACGCCGGCGCCGAACAACGCGCCCATGCCGAGCCCCGCGCCCGTGCCGAGCCCGGTGCCGAGCAACCCGCAAGCCTCGCCGCTCAACCCGCAGCGAGTCGCGATCTGCTACAACCGACTTTGGAACAAGCCGGACGCGATCAAAAGCGCCGCGACGCAGGCTTGCGGCAACAGTCCGGCGCAGATCGAAAGCCAAGGCACCGATTTGGAGGCTTGCCCGTTGCTGACGCCGACCCGGGCGGTCTTCAGCTGCAGCGCTTCGACCCTTCGGTAGAGCGAGGCCGAATCGAGAAACGAAAAAAGCCCCCGGAGCGGGAGCTCCGGGGGCTATTCCTTCGCCGATGATCGGCGAATTTACATGGTCTTCGGCGCCGCCGACGAACTCGCCGGCTTCGTCGTCTTCTTGGCCGTGGTGGACTTCTTCTTGGTCATCTTCTTAGCCGTAGACTTCTTCGCCGGCGCCTTCTTCGCCGGCGCGTTGGTGGTGGTGGACGGAGTCGTGGTGCTCGAGCTCTGCGCCTGCGCCGTCACGAACGGGACCGTCGACGCGCCTACGAACGCGAGCAGGGCAAATGCGGAGATTAACGCCTTCATTCTTGGTACTCCTGAGTGTTTTTTGGGTGCGGGCAGGAGGGCGGCGCCGCACCTGTCCCGGTCGAACCTTCGACCGACGCAATACGCGCGGGATACTAACATGTTTCGCCGTAATGGCGACAAATTTCGCACGCTTATGCGCCATATTTGGTGTTAAGGCCGCGGTCGTCAGCGCTGCGCGACGGCGACGACCGCCACGCCGCAACCGCGCGCCTCGCTTTTCACCCTCGCGAATACCGCCGGCATGACGGCGCTCCACATCTTGCCATGCCCGGCCGATGAAAAGGGTTTGCCGCAAATTTTAGCCAAATAAAGATCGAGTTATTCGCAAATTTTACAATAAAATTGATCGAATTACTCTGACATGTATTGTGCGACGCGGCATTTATATTGGCGTCTTAATTCCGCTTTAATTGCCGGTGAGCAGGATAGGCGCGTCCACCAACCTGGCCCAGGAGCCAAAACGACATGTCTATTGTGAAAAAGCTGTTCGCCGACGAGTCCGGCGCGACGGCCATCGAGTATGGCCTCATCGCCGCGCTCATCGCTGTCGCGATCATCACCGCGGCGACGACCGTCGGCACCAATTTGGGTACGACCTTCACGACGATCGGCGGCAAGCTCTAATCGGCTAGCCGTTAGGATAAGGAAGCCGCCGTCCGCGATACGGAAGCGGGCGGCGGCTTCTGCTTTCTTGGGCCGGCGCCCGCCCCTCAGCGGCCGCGCAACGTCGCCGCCGACTGGCCGAAGAGAATCTTCGCGACCTCGGGATCGGTGTTCTGGCGATTGGACTGATAGGCCTTCCCCTTTTCGATGGCAGCCTTCACGCCCGCGCGGTTGGCCATGGCATCGAGCCAGCGCTTCACGTTCGGGAATTCCTCGATCTTCTGCTGTTGCCGCTCCCAGATCATGGTCCAGGGATAGGCGGCCATGTCGGCGATCGAGAAAGCGCCGGCGAGGTATTCGCTGCCGGCGAGCTGCTTGTCCATCACGGCGTAGAGCCGGCTGACCTCTTTGACATAGCGATCCATCGCATAGGGGATTTTTTCCGGCGCGTAATGGACGAAGTGATTGACCTGCCCGGCCATCGGCCCCAAGCCGCCGACCTGCCAAGCGAGCCATTCGAGCACCTTGACGCGGCCGCGCAGATCCTTGGGCAGGAACTTGCCGGTCTTCTCGGCCAAATAGACGAGGATCGCCCCCGATTCGAAAACGCTGAGCGGCGCTCCCTTGTCCGCGGGCTCGGTATCGACGATCGCCGGCATGCGATTGTTGGGCGAGATCTTGAGGAAGTCGGGCTTGAACTGCTCGCCCGCCTGGATGTTGACCGGCTTGATCGTATAGGGAATGCCGGCCTCTTCGCAGAAGATGGTGATCTTGTGCCCGTTGGGCGTCGGCCAATAATAAAGCTCGATCATCAAGTCCTCCCGTTGCGATGACGCAAGACTAGCGGCGACCCGCCGCGCGGCAAGCTCTCGTCACAGACGGGAGAGCAGGTCAGCCATGAAAGCGCGCGGGTTCGCGGCGCGCATCGCCTCGCCCATCGTCGCAACCCCAGCGGCGCCGGCCTCGATACACGCGGCGGCATTGCCGGCATCGACGCCGCCCAACGCCAGCACCGGTAGCGGCGTCGCACGCAACGCCTCGAGCCCTAGCGCCGGACCGTAGCCCGGCTTGCTTTGCGAGACGAAGATCGGGCTCAGCGTGACGTAATCGGCGCCGTCGGCCGCCGCGCGCGCGACCTCATCGGCGTTGTGTGCCGATTTGCCGATCAGCACGCCGCCTCCGAGCGCGCGCCGCGCTTCAGCGACCGAGCCTGTCGCCGGCAAATGAATACCTGTGCCACAAGCGACTGCGGCCGCGAGATCGTCGTGGACGGTGACGGTCGCGCGGAAATCCTTAGCGTGCGCGATAATGCGTCGAAGCGAGGCGAGCCGCTCGGCAGCCGGCATATCCTTTTCACGCAGGCTCAACCAGCGGCAACCGCCGGCAAACACCGCGGCGGCAATATCTTCGAGCGGTCCTTTCGCTTGAGAGCGATCGGTGATGACGAGAACCGGCGGAAGCGGCAGGCTCACCCGCCGACGAGGCCCAGCTGCGGGCTCGAGGGCTCGGCCTGCGTCCGCTTCGGAATCCGGCCGGCGAGCCGTGCGCCGCGCCCGGCTTCGACCGCGCGCCGCATCGCTTGCGACATCAGCACCGGATCGCGCGCTTTGGCGACAGCGGTATTGAGCAGGACGCCGTCGCAACCGAGTTCCATCGCCTGCGCGGCATCGGAGGCCGTCCCGATACCGGCATCGAGGATCACCGGCACGGCGCTGGTCGCGACGATGCGCTCGATCGCGTAAGGATTGGCGATGCCGAGGCCGGTGCCGATCGGCGAGCCCAGCGGCATCACCGCGGCGGCGCCGAGATCGGCGAGCTTGCGGCAGGTCACCGGATCGTCGTTGCAGTAAGGCAGGACGATGAAGCCGTCCTTCACCAGCTCTTCGGTCGCGCGCAGCAATTGCTCGACATCGGGATAGAGCGTCTCGCGATCGCCGATCAGCTCGAGCTTCACCCAATTGGTCTCGAGCGCCTCGCGGCCGAGCTGCGCCGTCAGCACCGCGTCTTTCACCGTCGCGCAGCCCGCCGTGTTGGGGAGAAGCGCGTAGCCATCCAAAAG
>DATGLO010000272.1:0-5612 GCA_035294105.1 Allostellaceae bacterium | reverse complement strand
GGAGGCCGGGCACCTCGTCTCGGACGACATCATCATCCGCATGCTGGCGAACCGGGTGGACCAGCCCGATTGCCGCAACGGCTTCATTCTCGACGGCTTCCCGCGCACCGTTCCCCAGGCCGAGGCCCTCGATAAGATGCTGGCGGAGAACCGCATCGTGCTCGAGCACGTGGTCGAGCTCACGGTCGACGAGGCTGCGCTCATCGACCGTATCAGCGGCCGCTTCAGCTGTAAAAAATGCGGCGCCTCCTATCACGACCGGCACCACCGGCCGAAGCAGGAAGGCGTCTGCGACGTCTGCGGCGCCCGCGACTTCACCCGCCGCCCGGACGACAATGCCGAGACCGTGAAGGCCCGGCTCAAAGCTTATCGCGACCAGACCGCGCCGATCCTGCCCTATTACAAATCCAAGGGTCTGCTCCGCGCGGTCGATGGGATGGCCGATATCGACGAGGTTACGCGTCAGATTGAAACCATTCTAAACAAGGCAAAAGGTTGACTCCCTTGGAAAGATTCCGATATAAGGCGCGTTCGGCCAACCGGGGCGTCTGGTCACCGTCTGAAACCGACAATTCGATTTAAGGAGAAGCGCAGGTGGCGCGCATTGCCGGCGTTAACATACCGAATCAGAAACGTGTCCCGATCGGTCTTACCTATATTCACGGAATCGGGCGGACCTCGGCCGAGAAGATTTGCGCGAAGCTGGGCATTCCCGATTCGCGCCGCGTGCACGAGCTGACCGACGACGAGGTGCTTCGCATCCGCGAAGCTATCGATCGCGACTACCAGGTCGAAGGCGATCTGCGCCGCACGGTCGCGATGAATATCAAGCGGCTGATGGATCTAGGCTGCTATCGCGGCCTGCGTCACCGCAAGGGCCTGCCCGTCCGCGGGCAACGGACCCATACCAACGCGCGCACCCGCAAGGGACCGGCGCGGCCGATCGCCGGCAAAAAAACCGCGCCGACGAAATAAGGGACCCGAAAGAACATGGCGACGACGACATCGAAGCCTGCTGCCGCCGCGCGCGTTCGCCGCCGCGAACGCAAGAACATTACCGCCGGCACGGCGCATGTGAATGCGACGTTCAACAACACCATGATCACCATCACCGACGCGCAAGGAAATACGATCGCCTGGTCGTCGTCGGGCACGATGGGCTTCAAGGGTTCGCGCAAATCGACTCCCTACGCCGCGCAGATGGCGGCCGAAGACGCCGGTCGCAAGGCGATGGAGCACGGCATGCGCACCCTCGAGATCGAGGTGAAGGGTCCGGGCTCAGGCCGAGAGTCGGCGCTACGCGCGCTTCAGACCGTAGGTTTCCAGGTGACGTCGATCCGCGACGTGACGTCTGTTCCCCATAATGGTTGCCGGCCGCCCAAGCGGCGGCGCGTATAGTCGCGGTATTTTTGAATTGGCGCATGCGCCGGCCCTTCATGGCTCGCGCATGCTGATGGCCAAAATGCATGAGGGTCCGCTCGTGACGCAAATCCAGAAAAATTGGCAGGAATTGACGAAGCCGCATCAGCTCGAAGTTCAACCCGGCGACGATCCGACGCGAGTCGCGACCGTGATCGCGGGCCCGCTCGAGCGCGGCTTCGGCTTGACCCTCGGCAACGCGCTGCGCCGCGTGCTCTTGTCGTCGCTTCAGGGCGCGGCGATCACCTCGGTGCAGATCGAGGGCGTGCTGCACGAATTTTCGTCGCTCCCGGGCGTGCTCGAGGACGTCACCGATATCGTCCTCAACATCAAGGGCATCGCGCTCCGCCTCCATGGCGACGGCCCCAAGCGCATGCGGCTCCGCGCCAACGGCCCGGGCGAAGTGCGCGCCGGCATGATCGAGCTGCCGCACGATATCGAAGTGCTGAATCCCGACCACCTCATTTGCACGCTCGACAAGGGCGCCAAGGTGTCCATGGAATTCACCGTCGACACCGGCAAGGGCTATCGTCCCGCGACCGACAATCGGCCCGAGGATGCGCCGATCGGCCTCATTCCGGTCGACGCGCTCTTCAGCCCGGTGCGCCAGGTCAGCTACAAGATCGACAACACCCGCCAGGGGCAGCGCACCGACTACGATCGCCTCTCGATGTCGATCGAGACCAACGGCGCCGTGACGCCAGAGGACGCCGTCGCGCTTGCCGCGCGCATCCTCCAGGATCAGCTGCAGCTCTTCATCAACTTCGAGGAGCCGCGCGCCGCAACCGAGGAAGAGCGGCCGTCCGAGCTGCCCTTCAACAAGAACCTCCTCCGGAAGGTCGACGAGCTCGAGCTCTCGGTGCGCTCGGCCAACTGCCTCAAGAACGACAACATCGTCTATATCGGCGATCTCGTGCAGAAGACCGAGAGCGAGATGCTGCGCACGCCGAATTTCGGCCGCAAGTCGCTCAACGAGATCAAGGAAGTGCTGGCGCAGATGGGTCTCTATCTCGGCATGGAAATCCCCAACTGGCCGCCCGAGAATATCGAGGAGCTGGTGAAGCGCCTCGAAGAGCCGTATTGAGCCTTTCTTTATCGAGTAACGAACATGCGTCATCGCCTCAGAGGCCGCAGCTTCAGCCGCACGTCGGCGCATCGCAAAGCGATGTTCGACAATCTCTGCCATGCGCTGTTGAAGCACGAGCAGATCACCACGACCCTGCCCAAGGCCAAGGATCTGCGGCCGGTCGTCGAGCGTCTCATCACCCTGGGCAAGCATGGCGGTCTCGCCTCGCGCCGCCGCCTGATCGCAACCTTGCAGGACGAAAAGATCGCCGACAAGGTGATGACCACCTTGGCCGAGCGCTACGCCAAGCGCGCCGGTGGCTATTGCCGCATCTACAAGGCGGGTTTCCGCCACGGCGACGCCGCGGCGATGGCGGTGATCGAGCTGGTCGATCGCGACGTCTCGGCGAAGGGCCAGGATTCGGGTCCGGTCCAGACGAACGAAGACGAGGCCGAGGAAGCGGCCGCGTCTTAAGCGCGCCGTTCTATCGCCGGCGCAAGCGCCAAGTCCCGATCGCGAGTGCCAGGTTGGCGGCGCCGACGGCAAGGAAGATATCCGTCACGCCGGCGCCCAGCTTCAGCATCACCGCGCTGCCGAGGCCGGCCGCCACCATAAAGAGCGCGTTCCACACGTTGTTGGCCGCGACCACGCGCGAGCGATGCGCGCTTTCGCTTTTCGCCTGCATCAGCGCATAGAGCGGCACGATGAAAACGCCGGCGGCGATCGCGACGCCGACGAGATCGAGCGCGACGCGCCAGTTCGGCGCGCTGCCGAGGAACTCAGCCGCATCCATCAGCCCGCCGCCGCCGATATGGCGCCCGCCGGAAAGCCAGAGATCGGCGGAGAACACCGCCATGGCGAGCGCCGAAATCGGCACCAGCCGAACGGAGATCGTGCTGCCGAGCAGGCGCCCAGCGAGCAGCGAGCCAGCGCCGATGCCGAGCGAGTTGAGGGTCAGGAACAAGGTCACGACCTGATTGTCGGCGCCAAGCACGTCCTTGGCATAATTCGGGAATTGCGAGACGATCGCGATCGCCACCAGCCAGAACCACGAATTGCCGAGAATCGTCCAGCGCATCTCGGGGCTTTCGTTGGCGTATTTGAGGACTTTCCAGGTCTCGGCGGCGATGTTGGGATTGATGCGCAGATCCGACGCGCCGCCCTCGGTGCGCGGAATGAAGAGGCTCGCGATCCAGCCGCCGACCGCACAGAGAAGGAGCGTCGCGGCGACGATCCGGGGCCCGTCCGTCAACAGGATCAACAGCCCGCCGGCAATCGTGCCGATGAGGATCGCGAGGAAGGTGCCGGCTTCGACCACCGCGTTGCCGCCGAGCAGATCTTTCTCGGCCAAGAGCTCGGGCAGGATGCCGTATTTCACGGGGCCGAAGAACGCGGCCTGCACGCCGAGCAAGAAAAGGATCGTCAGCCCCAAGCCGATCCCGCCGCCGAAGAGAAAGCTCGCGCCGGCAAGCGTCATCACCCCGATTTCCCAGAGCTTCAGCGTGTTGATAAGCTGGTTCTTCGCGAATTTGTCGGCGAGCTCGCCGGCGGTCGCCGAGAACAAGAAATAAGGCAGGATGAAGAGCGCGGTCGCGACCGTGACCAGCACCTCGATCTCGTTGGCGCTGCCGGAGCGGCCGTAGGCGACCTGGATGACCAGCGCGTTCTTTAGGAGGTTATCGTTGAGCGCGCCGAGGAACTGCGCGACGAACATGCCGGCGAGGCGGCGGCCGAACAAAAGCCGGAGCTGCGATGATCGCATACTGCGCTCTAAACCGTCACGCGCTCGGTGAAATCCGGCGTGCCGTCGTCTTGCGCCGGGAAAGTCTCGATGCGATCGACGCGCGCGAGGGGCGGACCGCGCCGCGCTTGCTCGACGACCGCAGCAACCGCCGCGGCCTCGCCGATCAGCAGCGCCTCGACGCTGCCGTCGCGCCGGTTGCGCACCCAGCCGCGCAAACCTTGCGCCCGCGCGGCGTGCGTCACGAAAAAGCGAAACCCGACGCCTTGCACCGTCCCGAAGATCTCGATGCGGGTCGCGCTCATGCGAATTCGAGAATAACCTGATCGACCGTCAGGCTGTCGCCGGGCTTCGCGCAGAGCTTCCTGATCGTGCCATCCCGCTCGGCGCGCAATACATTCTCCATCTTCATCGCCTCGATGACGGCAAGCTCCTCGCCGGCTTTGATCTCCTGGCCCTCGACCACCGCGAGCGAGACGAGCAAGCCCGGCATCGGCGAGACGAGGTGGCGCGAGAGATCGGGCGGTTGCTTCGCCGGCATGCGGGCAAGCGCTTCGGCCGCGGCCGGCGGCAGCACTTTCAGATCGAACAACGCGCCGCCGCGCTCCAGCCGCCATCCGATGCCGTTGCGCTCGATCTGGAAGATCGTCGCCGCGCCATCGACCGTGCCGCGAAAGAGGGGATCGCCCGGCTGCCATGTCGTCGTTACTTCTTGGCTGGCGGTATAGCCCGCGACGATGATGATTTCGTTATGCCGCACGACCCGCGCGGGATAGCGCGAATCGCCCTGCACGGCGACCCAGCGTTCGGGAATCGCGGCGCCGGCGATGGCGGCATCGCGCTCGGCAGCGATGCGTTGCGCGGCCGTCGCGACCGCGACCGCTTGCGCCGCGATCTCGGGCGGCAAGACCGCGCCCTTGAAGCCGCCCGGGAATTCTTCGGCGAGGAAATCGGTCGACAGCGCGCCCGAACGGAATTTCGGCCGCGCGATCGCCGCCGCGAGCAAGCCGACATTGTGCGACGGGCCGCGAATGACGAAGGCATCGAGCGCGTCCGAAAGCCGCGCAATCGCCTGGTCGCGCGTGCTGCCGCTGGCGATCAGCTTCGCGATCATCGGATCGTAATAGATCGAGATCTCGGCGCCTTCCTCGACGCCGCTATCGACGCGGATGCCGTCGCCCGCGGGCGGCAGATAGCGCGTGATGCGGCCGATCGACGGCAGATAATTGCGCCGCGGATCCTCGGCGTAGATCCGCGCCTCGATCGCCGAGCCGCCGAGCTTCACGTCTTTCTGGGCGATCGCCAATTTTTCCCCGGCGGCAATGCGGATCATCAGCTCGACGAGATCGAAGCCGGTGACGAGCTCGGTCACCGGATGCTCGACCT
>DATGLO010000271.1:0-7135 GCA_035294105.1 Allostellaceae bacterium | reverse complement strand
GTCGGCGCGTACGATATCGTTGCCGACGGCAGCGACAATTTCGCGACGCGCTATCTCTTGAACGACATTTGCTATCGTCTCGGAAAGCCGCTGGTCGGCGCGGCGCTCTCGCCTTTCGATGGTCAGCTTTCGACCTTCAAGGCCTATCTCGGCCCGCCGCATCCCTGCTATCGCTGTCTTTTCCGCGAAGCCCCACCGCCAGATTCCGTGCCGCGGTGCGAGACCGCCGGCATTTTGGGCGCGATCGCCGGCGTCATGGGCACGCTGCAAGCGACGGAAGTACTGAAGGAATTGCTCGGCCTCGGCGAGAGCCTTTCGGGCACGCTTCTCGTTTATGACGCGCTGCGCGCAGCCTTCCACAGCATCAAGCTGCCGCGCGACCCGGATTGTCCCACCTGCGGAACCAAACCGTGATGCGTTTTGCGTGCGCGCTTGTAATCGGTCTCGCCGTAGCCGGAACCAGCTTCGCCGCCGAGCAGTCGACCGAGCCGGTGCCGCGTTTCGTTTCCTTGCGGGCCGACGAGGTCAATCTGCGCAGCGGTCCGGGCGTCCGCTATCCCATCGAAGTCGTCTATCGCCGCAAAGGCTTGCCGGTCGAGATCGTCGCCCAATTCGATCAATGGCGGCAGATCGTCGATTCGCAAGGCACCAAAGGCTGGGTGCAAGAGCGCATGGTCACCGGCATACGCAACGTCCTCGTCTCGGGCACGCAACGCGTCCTGCGGCAGTCCGCCGACAAAGCAGCGGCGCCGGTGGCACGGCTCGATCCCGGCGTGATCGCGCATCTCCTCGCCTGCCGCGACGCGTGGTGTGAGATCGAGGTGCAGAACGGCGGCAGCGACATCAAAGGCTGGCTCGGTCGCGACGAGATCTGGGGCGTACTGCCGGACGAAGTCGTGAAGTAAGCAAGCCGGCGGGCTTTCGAGGAGCCCCTTCGACAAGCTCACGAGCGAAAGAGAAGCGCCATTTAAGCGAAATCGCCGGCGAGTGCGGCGCGTACCCGGTCCGGCATTACCGCGATATGGCCGTAATTCACGTGATCGATGCCGACCAGGACCTGCGTGCCGGTATCGCGGAATTTCGCGACCTGGGCTGCGGTGAAGGGAAAGCGCATGAACTGCACCGAGGACGCCTTTCCTTCGGGCGAGGTGTTCTCGCGCGTCGGATCGGGAATTCCGGAGATGCGCTCGCCGTCGACCGAGATGAACATCTTGTGCTCGATGCCGCCCAGCGTTTCGAGCACGCGGACGCGGCGCAGCGGATCCTCGATCTCGATCATCACGGTCGCGATCAATTCGCTGCCTTGCGGAATGAGCGGATTATAGGCTTCGAGCTCGTCGACGATTTGCGCCTCGCCGCCTTTCTCGATGTGGAGCATCTCGTGGATCTGGTGCCACATCGTCTCGTAATTCTCGAAATAGAAAGTGACGAACGGGCCGACCTCGACGCGGCGGTCGCGCTTGATCTCCGTGACGCGCTTCTTGAATTCGCGGCGGTCCTTCGCGTAGGCCGCGGGATCGATGATGTCGGCGCGGGTAATCTGGCGTTTCGGAGCCGTGCTCGTCGTCATCGGCTGTCTCCTGCGAGGAGCCCATAGGCGCGAGCCATGAGCTCGATCGGGTGAAGGATTTCGGGCGCCGTGCCGCCGTTGTCGCGCTCGGCGGCGGCGACGCCTTGTTGCAGATGGAGCGCCGCCAGCGGGCATTCGGACGACAAGACGGCTTTATCGGCCTGCGCCGCTTGGCGCGCTGCCGGCCGGCCGACCTTCATGGCGACGGCGAAATTCTCCTTCTTCACGCCCCAAGAGCCGCCATGGCCGGAGCAGCGCTCGATCACGTCGACATCGGCGTCCGGCAGCAGGCGCAAGAGCTCGGCGGCTTTCGCGCCCATATTCTGCGCCCGCGCATGACAGGCGAGATGAAGGCTGACGCCACCGGCGACGGCGCGCATCCCGGGCGCGAGCCCTTCTTTTTTCGCGATATCGACGACGTATTCGCTGAGATCCATCGTCGATTCCGCGAGCCGCTGGACGGCGGGATCGCCCGGCAGCAGCAGCGGCCATTCGAACTTCACCATCAGCGCGCAGGACGGCACCAGCGCGACGATCGTGTAGCCCTGATCGACATAAGGCAGGAGCGCTGCGGCGACGCGTTTCGCCTTGCCGGCAACGCGTGTCACATCGCCCTGCTCCATCTGCGGCATGCCGCAGCATTCGGGATAAGCGACCTGGGTTTCGACGCCGTTCTTGGCGAGCACGGCGCGCGTCGCTTCGCCGATCTGCGGGTTGTTGTAGTTGATGAAGCAGGTCGCATAGAGCAGCGCTTTGCGGCCGAAGGCCGGCGCCGTCTCGTCAACCTTCGGCGCATGCGCCAGGGCACGCGCCTCGAACGTCCACGTATGGAATTTCGGCAGCGCCGCATGACGGTCGATGCCGGCGACCGCCTCCATGACCGGCCGCGTCAGGCCGTTGCCGAGCGCGCCCGCCCAGTTGATGAGCGGCGCGATGGGCCGCGCCAGCTTGCCGTTGCGATCGGTCTCGGAAAGGTTGCGATCGGCCCAACTCACCTTGCCGGCTTTTGCTTGCGCCGCGCGGTGGCGCAGCATCAGATGGGGAAAATCGACATTCCATTCGTGCGGCGGCACGTAGGGGCATTTGGTCATAAAGCACATGTCGCAGAGCGTGCAGGCTTCGACCACCTCGGCGTATTTCTCTTTCGGCACGCCGTCGATCTCGCCCGTCGGCCCCTCGTCGATCATGTCGAAGAGCCGCGGAAAACTGTCGCATAGGTTGAAGCAGCGGCGGCAGCCATGGCAGATCTCGAAGACGCGCGTCAACTCGGCCTCGATCTTCGCCGCGTCGTAAAAATCGGGGTCTTCCCAGGCAATGGGGTGGCGCATCGGCGCGCCGAGTCCGCCCTCGGCCATCTCCGCTACTCCCGTCGGCAATAAAGTTGAGAGAGGCGCCGGTCGCGGCGCCCCTCTTCGATCGTCAGAACGCTGTTACTTGCCCAGCGAGTCGAGCGCCCGCTGGAAGCGGCCGGCATGCGACTTCTCGGCCTTCGCCAAAGTCTCGAACCAGTCGGCGATCTCTTCGAAGCCTTCCTGGCGCGCGGTCTTCGCCATGCCCGGATACATGTCGGTGTATTCATGGGTCTCGCCGGCGACAGCCGAAAGGAGATTCTTCGCGGTGTCGCCGATCGGCTTGCCGGTCGCCGGATCGCCGACCTCTTGCAGATATTCGAGATGGCCATGCGCGTGGCCGGTTTCGCCTTCCGCGGTCGAGCGGAACACGGCCGAGACGTCGTTGTAGCCTTCGACATCGGCCTTTTGTGCGAAATAGAGATAACGGCGGTTCGCCTGGCTCTCGCCGGCAAAGGCCTCCTTCAGATTCGCTTCGGTCTTGCTTCCTGACAGCTTCGGCATATTGGTCCTCCTGGCTTCGTTGCTGCTGGTTCTAGATTGGAATTGTTCTAAAATAGCACCGCCCCGCCGCGATGTCAACGCGTCGCGATGGACCCCTTAGCCTTTGGAGCCAACCCGGATCACGACCTCGACGCGGCGGATCGTGCCGTGCGGCGGTTGCGGCAGGTTCGTCACCTCGATCTTGTCGCTGGCGATGTCCATCAGCCGGCCGCTTTCTTCGAAAAAGAAGTGATGATGATCGGCGATGTTCGTATCGAAATACGAGCGGCCGGGATTCACCACCACCTCGCGCAAGAGGCGCGCGGCCACGAACTGATGCAGCGTGTTGTAAATCGTCGCGACCGAGACCGGGATCGAGGCCGCGATCGCTTCGTCGTGGAGTTGCTCGGCGGTGACGTGACGGTCGCCTTTCTCGAACAGCAACTTGGCGAGCGCGAGCCGCTGCCGCGTCGGTCGCAGCTTGGCGGCGCGCAGCATTTCGAGAGCGTTGGCGTAAGGCCAGTGACTGGTCATAACCCGCGATATGGGAGCGAAAGCCGGTTAGTTTAGAGGTAGTCTAAATTAAATTGCGGTTAGGGCGCAACAGCGCGGCTGGGCTATCCTCGGAAACCCGCAAACGGAGGCCGCCATGAAAATCGAGACCCTCGCCTATTCCGCCGGAGACACCACCTTCCAAGGCTATCTCGCCGATCCCGAAGGCAGCGGCCGTCGGCCCGGCGTGCTCGTCGTCCACGAGGCGCCGGGCTTGAACGACCACCCCAAGCGCCGCGCGCGCATGCTCGCCGAGCTCGGCTATGTCGCGCTCGCCGTCGACATGTATGGCGGCGGTCGCGTCGCCGGCCCGGGCGAAGACGCGATGCAGCTCATGGCCGCCGTGCGCGAGGACAACAACAAGCTGCGCCGTCATATCCGCGCCGGCTTCGACGCGCTGGTCGCGCGGCGGAATGTCGACCCGAAGCGCATCGGCGCGATGGGGTATTGCTTCGGCGGGCTTTGCGTGCTGGAGCTGGCGCGCAGCGGCGCGCCGCTCGCGGGCGTCGTGAGCTTCCACGGCATTCTCGCCACCCCGGCGCCGGATGACGCGAAGAACATCACCGCCAAGATCCTGGTCTGCACCGGCGCCGAGGATCCGCTGGTGCCGCCGGAGCAGGTCGCCGCCTTCGAGGCCGAGATGACCAAGGCCAATGTCGATTGGCAGGTCATCACCTATGGCGGCGCCAAGCACGCTTTCACCAATCCCGACGCCGGCGGCCGCATACCGGGGCTCGCCTACAACGCCAATGCCGATGCGCGGTCCTGGGAAGCTATGCGCAGCCACTGGTTCGAGCTTTTCGGCAAGCCGTGAGTCCGGGACGCGGCGATAAAATCGCCGCGATCGAAAAGCTCGAGCTTCGCGGCTTCCTGCATCGGCCGACCGAGCCGAACGGCGCCGGCCTTGTTCTGACGCATGGCGCGGGCGGCGATTGCACCGCGCCGCTGCTGGTTGCGGTCGCCACGCATTTCTGTGCGGCGGGCATCGCGGTCCTGCGCTGCGATCTCGCCTTTCGCCGAAGGCGCGCGAAGGGTCCGCCGTCGCCGGCCACCGCCGCCGCCGCCGACCGCGCCGGCCTCGAGGAGGCGGTCGCCGAACTGCGCAAGCACGTTGCCGGCCCGCTTTATCTCGGCGGCCACAGCTATGGCGGACGCCAGGCGAGCATGCTGGCGGCGGAAAAGCCTGCTATCGCCGCCGCTTTGCTGCTGCTGTCCTACCCGCTCCATCCGCCCGCCAAGCCGGCGCAACTGCGCACGCAGCATTTCCCGAAGCTGCACGTCCCCGCGCTCTTCGTCACGGGAACGACGGATGGCTTTGCCTCGCTCGCCGAGCTCGAAGCGGCGATAGCGGCCATTCCCGTGCCGACGCGGATCATCGCCGTCGAAGGCGCGGGGCATGATCTGAAGCGCGGGAAATTCGATTTCGGCGCGATCGCCGCGGCGCTGCCGCGTCTCGCCGGTTAATCGCCGGTCTTCAGCCGCTCGACGAGTTCCTTGACCGTCGGAATGAAGCCGTTGGCGTAGAACGGATCGCTGGCGAAGCGATACGCATTGTGACCGGCGAACATCAGCTCGAATTCGCAATCATCCGAATGGCTGATCGCCTGGAGCGTCTTTTGGATGCAGAAGCTGCGCGGATCGGCTTTCTTGCCGGTGGTGCCTTGCTCGTTCTGGGCCCAGTTCGAGAACTGGCAGGCCGAGAGGCAGCCCATGCAATTGATCTGATCGTTGCGGATCTCGATCCCCTTTTTCGGCTCGACGAAAACGAGGGTCGAGTCCGGCGTGCGTAGCGCGTCGGTAAAGCCCCGGGCGATCCAGGCGAGGGCGCGCTCGCGATCATGCGGCGTGACATAGACGATGCGACGGCGCGCGCCGACTTCGAGCGGCGCCAGATGATCGCCGACCGCTTCGATCGAATAAGGCACCTGGCGCTCGTTGCGCTCGCGCAACTCGTTGAGGAAGCTGTTGCGCACCGCCGACGAATAGAAGCCGGTCGGGCTGAAGCGGTTGAGATAAACGTCCCCCTCCTTGAGCGTCAGGAGCTTGCGCTTCCACGCGTCGGAGATCGGGCTTTCCTTCGTCAGGAGCGGCCGCGTGCCGAATTGGAACGCAATCGGCCCAAGATCGGGATTGTCGAGCCAGTCTTCCCATTCCCTGAGGCACCATACGCCGCCGGCCATGACAATCGGAGTCTGGTCGAGGCCGTATTCGCGCATCAGCTTGCGCAATTCCAGGACACGTGGGAACGGCGGCTCAGGCCGCTCGGGGTCTTCGCTGTTGGTGATGCCGTTATGGCCGCCGGCGAGCCACGGGTCTTCGTAGACCACGGCGCCCATCAGGTCGCGGAATTTGTGATAAGCGCGCTTCCACAAGGCGCGAAAGGCGCGCGCGGAGGAAATGATCGGATAGTAGTGGACGTTATAGCGCTGGCAGATCTCGGCGATCTTATAAGGCATGCCGGCGCCGCAAGTGACGCCGTTGATGAGCCCGCGCGCGCCTTCCAAGACGCCGTAGAGAATCCGCTCGGCCGCTCCCATCTCCCACAGGATGTTCATGTGGATGCGGCCTTGCCCATTCGAGCGCTCGTGAGCAACCCGCGCCTGATGGATGCCGCCGGCAATCGCGAAGTTGATCAGCTCCTCGTGGCGCTCGCGCCGCGTGCGGCCCTTGTAAATCTGCGGGATCTTGCGGCCTTGCGCATCGAGGCTGTCGGCGTTGACGCCCGAGAAGGTGCCGACGCCGCCGCTCGCCGCCCAGGCGCCCGAGCTCTCGCCGTTGGACACGGAAATGCCTTTGCCGCCTTCGACCAGCGGCAGCACTTCCCGCCCCGAGATGAGCAAAGGGTTAAGCGCCTTCACGAGACCGTTCCTTCACGCCCCGCCATTGCCGCCGGCTATCACTTCGCCGGCTGCGTCGCCTTCGCCTCGTCGCGGTGACGCCGCTCTTCGGCGAGCTTGCCGCTAATGTCTTCGCCGGTCGTCTGATCGACCTGCTTCATCGACAGCTTCACCTTGCCGCGATCGTCGAAGCCCAGCACCTTGACCTTCACCTGATCGCCGACCTTCACGACATCCGTCACCTTGCCGACGCGGTGCGGCGCCAGCTCGCTGATATGGACGAGGCCGTCGCGCGCGCCGAGGAAATTGACGAAGGCGCCGAAATCGACGGTCTTCACCACCTT
>DATGLO010000270.1:0-4986 GCA_035294105.1 Allostellaceae bacterium | reverse complement strand
CGTCCTCGAGCAGCAGTTCCTCTTCGGCGTCCGCATAGGCGTCGGCGTAATCCTCGTCGAAATGCCGGAGGCGCGCATCGTTGGCGACGCGGCGGCGCGGCACCGGCCGGCCGATCATCTCCAGCGGCACCGCGCCGGTAGCGTCGAAGCGCTCGATCTGCGCGCGGCTGTGAATGCGCCGCCACGGCCCGATGGTGTAGACCGCGACGACGCAGCAGGTGACCACCCCCCACATCATCGCGACGCAGGTGACGATCTCGCTGGCGCCGGAATCCAGCGGGAACATCGCGACGATCGGCGACGCCGCGAAGAGAATAAAGGTCACGACCAGCGCGCCCGCGACGATCGATAGCGCGGCAAAGATCCCGCAGACGGCGAGATCGCCCAAGCTCGAAGAGGAAGAAGACCGCATCACAACCTGCCCCATCGCGGCCGAAAAGGCCGCCGATCCCGTTAAGGTTAACGCCGGCAGTGATACGCGCAGCCTCCTGAAATTTCAAGAAAAATATAGTTAAATCAAATAGTTAACTTAACCAGTTGTAAGCCCGACATGGTTAATTTCGCGGCGCTGTCGGAAGGTTTGGCGAACGCGCGCCACTTGTTGCGCCGCGCGACGCGCGTTACCAACGGTTAGGCGACTAGCGCCCGCCGTAACCGTCATCGGCGAGGTTCAAGAGCGGAAAGGCGCTGAACACATGCGGCATCGTCACCGACGGCGCCGCGGCGACATGGGCGCGCGTCACCTCGGCGAAGCCGACACAGCCGATAAGGCCGAGGCAGGTGCGGATTTCGTGCTCCAGAATCTCGAGCACGCGCATGACGCCGGCATCGCTCGCCGCCGCGAGACCATAAAGATAGAGACGGCCGATCGCGACGGTGTTGGCGCCGAGCGCGATCGCCTTGACGATATCGGTGCCGCGATAGAAGCCGCCATCGATGATGATCTGGGCCCGGCCGCGCACCGCCTCGACCACTTCGGGCAGGATGTCGAGCGTGCCGCGCACGTGATCGAGCTGGCGGCCGCCGTGATTGGTGATGTAGACGCCGTCGACGCCGTGATCGCAGGCGATCGCCGCATCCTCGGCGGTCTGGATGCCTTTGAGGATCAACGGCAGCTTCGCCCCGTGCTTGTCCTTGAAGCGCTTCACCTCGGACCAGGACAGCGATTGCTGCCGGTTGTCGCCATCATCGACGATCGCCGAGCGGTTGGAGACGCGGCGCGCGATATCGCGCTCGCGCCGGCCGTAAAAGGCGCTGTCGATCGTGTAGCAAAAGGCCTCGTAGCCGGCATCGACGGCGCGATCGACGATCTCGTCGGTCATCTTGTCGGGGCCGCGGCGGTAGAGCTGGAAGAATTTGCGGCCGTTGGCGGCTTTCGCCGTCGCCTCGAGACCCGGCCCGCTGACCGAGCTCAGCATCTGCGGAATGCCGAAAGCGGTCGCGGCGCGGGCCGCCGCCGCCCCGCCGTAGGGATCGAGCCGCTCGAGCCCGCCGACCGGCGCCAGCATGACGGGGAGGCGCGCTTTCTTGCCCATCACCGGCCCCGAGCACTCGACGCCCGAGATATCGCGCAGCACCCGCGGTCGGAAAGCGACGCTGTCGATCGCATAGCGATTGCGTTTGAGCGTGGTCTCGGTCTCGGCCGCGCCGGTGACGTAATCCCAGAGCACGGGCGAGAGCTTCAGCCGCGCCGCTTTGACGAACTCGTGCAAGGTCTCGAACTTGCCTTCGAGGCCGCTCGAATTGCGCCGCGCTTCTTCCGCCATGAAACCCTCCCTATGCCTTGCGCCCTGTGCGTTCGCGCGCGGGCAGCGTAGCCAGGAGCGCGGTCCCCGGCCAGCGCCGCCGCACGCTCGTTTTACCCGTGCGCCGTCAGCACCTTGCCGCCGGCGGTCACCGGCTTCGCATAGATCAGCGAGAAGGCGATCACACAAGGCTCTTTGCCGCGGTTGATCCAGTTGTGGATGGTGCCGCGCTGAACGAGCACGTCGCCGGCTTTCAGGTGAACCACCGTGCCATCGAGATCCATATCGATCTCGCCCGATATCACCACCGCGTAATCGATCGAGTCCGTGCGGTGGTTGCGCGGCGTCACGCCGGGATCGAAGCGCACGATGCGAAAGACCGTGCCGTTGTCGAGCGTGGTGCCCGTCTTGCGCTTCGCTTCGTCTGCCGAGCCGTCATTGTTGATCGGCCAGCCTTCGGTCGTCCAAACGACGCAAGACGTGGCGCCCGGCCGGCCGACCGAGACCTCCTTGCCGATCTCGTCGTAGAGCACGATCGCCTTGCCGTTGGCGTCGTGTCCCGTCACCACGCGTCTCACCTTAAAGTCGCTCATCCTCGCCTCCTCATGATTGCGCGCCATCTATTTTGATTTGCGGCGACGCCGTCAAGCGAGCCGCGACGTCTTGCGCGCGCGACGATGGCGGTCGCTTTCAAGACCTACTTATCCACACCCAACATCTAGCGAGTTGACGATCTCGCTACACAATTTCTGGGACTAATGGTAATTTTTTACCGGGGTGAATGCATTGGATGGGCCGATGCAGAACCCATCGTTAAGAGGAAAGCCACCATGGCAGCAAAGAGAAAGGCCAAGAAGAAGGCCAAGAAGAAGAAGAAAAAGTAGGGCTCTCTAGTTCAGCCTCTACCCATGGCGGGGCTGCTCCCGAGCGAAGGAAAGCTCAGGGGCAGCCCCGCTAATATTTTGCGCGGATGCTTTGCGCGCCGCTTTTGTCCAACCGAAACTTCGCGCGATCGGCGCGCCGCAAGCGCCGAAAAATTTCGCAAAAATTTTTTTCAGCAACATCGCGCCGCGCGCCTTGGCGCAAGCGCGCGCGAGGCGCGGAACAATGCGAAAAGCCGCGAATTCATGCGGGTTTGCGTGCAATCGCTACGCGAAACGCTCGGCCCGTCGCATTCGCCTGATGATGCTCGCGCGAAAAGCGATGCCAGGAAAAATTCGGCGCGCGACGATGCGTGCGCCGTCGATCAATGAGCAGCGGCGCGACGCTGCACGATCGTCGCATTGCGACGCCGATGCGACGATGACCGTCGCGCGTATTGCGCGACACGCGCGCGCATCGTCGGCAATCGCGATGCATAAGTCGCGGCGCGCCATCGCGTCGATCGGATTGCGATGACGACGATCGCGGCGCGATGGACTGCAAGAGCGCGATGGCGGGGTCGAAGCGACGAAATTCGCCCGCGCGCCCCCCAACCGCGACTCGCGGGGAAAACGGCGCTTTCGGATCGTTTTCGACCCGGTTTTGGGGCGGCGCGCGCGTTTTTTCATCGGGTGATGCGCGAATGCAACAGGATGCGCGCCGTGCATCGCCTCGTCGCAGCCGCGTGACATGGAATGCCGCGCCGATGCCGCCGGCGCAGCGACGCCGAGATCGACGCCGGCATCGCCAACATCTGCCGCTGCGGCACCTATGAGCGGCTGCGCCGCGCGATCCATCGCGCCGCCGCGCTGATGAAGGCGTGAGGGAGGCGATGATGGACGCAAACAGCAACGTCACACGCCGCCAATTCATCGTCACGACGCTCAGCGCCGCCGGCGGTCTCGCCATCGGCTTCGCGGCCCCGCATCTCGCCGAGGCCGCGATGCAGCCGCCGATCGATCCGCAGCCTTGGGGGAGCGATGACGCGGATCCGAAAGAGTTCAACGCCTGGCTCGTCATCGAGCCCGACGACACCGTCGTCATCCGCCACGGCCGCGCCGAAATGGGCCAGGGCAGCTTCACGGCGCTCACCATGTGCGTCGCCAAGAGCTGCAATGCGATTGGTCGAAGGTGAAGAGCGAATTCGCCTCGGCGCATCGCAACGTCGTCGAGAACAACGTCTATGGCGATAGCGCTTCGGGCCGCTCGCTGCGTTATGGCGAGCTTGCGGCCGAGGCGGCGAAGATCGCCCTCGCCGCGGAGCCGGCGATCAAGACGCCGGATAAGTTCACCCTGATGGGCCAACCGACCAAGCGGCTCGACGTGCCGGTGAAAATCGATGGCAGCGCGCAATACGGCATCGATATCAAGGTGCCGGACATGGTCTATGCCGCGGTGATCGGCTGTCCGGTCGTCGGCGGCAAGGTGAAGAGCGTCGATGCCGCGGCCGTCAAAGCGCTGCACCTTGAAGAACACCCATGTGCCGGTAGCGTTCTGGCGCTCGGTCGGCAGCTCGCAGAACGCTTTCGTCATCGAGAGCTTCGTCGACGCCGAAGACCGAGGTTTATTTCGCGCTCTCGGGCGGCGGCAAATGGGGCGGCATCGGCGAGCCCGGCACCGCGCCGATCGCCGCCGCGGTCGCCAACGCGGTCTTCACCCTGACCGGTAAGCGCGTGCGCTCGCTGCCGCTCAGGATGCAGGACCTCGCCGGCGGCGTCCGACCGGCGCGTTCGACGTAAACGAAAAAGGCGGGACCGGCCGGTCCCGCCTTTCTCTGTTCTATGAAGATCGGATCAGGCTTGTGCTTGGCGCTTGGCCTGCGCGGCCGCGACGCGGCGCTTCAGGCGCTTCGCCTCGCTCGACAGCTTCGCATCAGGCGTCGAGAGCAGATAGGCGTCGATGCCGCCATTATGCTCGATGGTGCGGATCGCATTGGTGGTAAGGCGCAGCTTCACGGCATGGCCGAGCGCATCCGACAGAACCGAGCCGTACTGCAAATTAGGCAGAAACCGGCGCCTGGTCTTGTTGTTGGCGTGGCTGACATTGTTGCCAACCTGGACGCCTTTGCCCGTGATAACGCACCGCCGCGACATGATATTCGACCTCGTTGGGAAGGCGCGGGTTGTAAGGGAGACGAGCGATTTGGTCAAGACCATCCTGACCGACGCCCCTTGCCCCTTCCCTTGTAACTTGAAGTCGCCGTCATCGGGTAAGAAGTTGCGTGATGCGGTGGCGGGCAAGAGGCCGAGGCCCTCGAGGGTGAAAGAGCCCGTGGGAGAGCTGGGGGCCTTGCCCGCCGTTCCATCGAACCCGAACAGTC
>DATGLO010000269.1:0-6799 GCA_035294105.1 Allostellaceae bacterium | reverse complement strand
TAGATGGCTCGCGTCACCGTCGAAGATTGTGTCGTCAAAGTCCCAAACCGCTTCGAGCTTGTGCTTTTGGCCAGCCAGCGCGCGCGTGACATCGCTTCCGGCGCTCCGCTCACCGTCGATCGCGATAACGACAAGGGGCCGGTCGTCGCGCTGCGCGAAATTGCGGATGCCACCATTCCGCTCGAGAATCTCCAGAACAACGTGATCAAAGGCATGCAGAAGCATGTCGAGATCGATGAGCCCGAAGAGGATCATGACGTCGAGATCGGCGCGCCGGCCAGCTGGACCGGCGATCTGACGGCGATCGGTGATGACGAGGGCGAAGACGTGGAGGAGGCGGCGGTCGATGCCGAACTCCAGGAAGATATGCTCGAACCTTCGGATGAGCCTGGTTTGGGCGATGACGTCCTGCCCGATCTGCCGGAAGGCGACAGCGAGCCGGACGACAAGATCGAGTAGCTGAATGGCGGGCGGCGAAACGCTTACTCGCGCCGCCGCTCCAGCGCCGACGGGCGCGCCCGAAGGGCGTGCGCCGATCATGCGCCAATTCGAGTTGGTCGAGCGCGTCAAGTCCTACGATCCGAACGCGGACGAGGATGCGTTGAACCGCGCCTATGTTTTCTCGACCAAGGCGCATGGCTCGCAGCTCCGTGCCTCGGGCGATCCTTATTTCTCCCATCCCGTTGCGGTCGCCGGCATCCTCTCGAGCATGAAGCTCGACGGCGCATCGATCATCACCGGCTTGCTGCACGATACGGTCGAGGACACGCTCGCGACCCTTGACGATATCGAGAAGCTCTTCGGTCCTGAGATCGCGCGGCTCGTCGATGGCGTGACCAAGCTCTCGCGCCTCGAGCTGCAATCGGATCAGACGCGACAGGCGGAGAATTTCCGCAAGCTCGTGCTCGCGATGTCGGAAGACATCCGCGTGCTCCTCGTCAAACTCGCCGACCGCCTGCATAACATGCGCACGCTGCGCTTCATCAAGGATGCGGACAAGCGCCGCCGGATCGCGCGCGAGACGATGGAGATCTACGCGCCGCTCGCCGAGCGCATCGGCATGCATGACATGAAGGACGAGCTCGAGGATCTCGCTTTCGGCGAGCTCTATCCGGAGGCGCGGGAAGGCATCAAGACGCGACTCGCCTTCTTGAAGGACAAAGGCGGTGACATCGTCGCGCGCGTGCTGACCGAGTTGGAGCGGACGCTCAAGGAGGGCGGCGTCAAAGCCGAATTGTCGGGCCGCGAAAAATCGCCCTATTCGATCTGGCGCAAGATGCAGCGCAAGAATGTCGGTTTCGAGCAGCTTTCCGACATCATGGCGTTCCGCGTCGTCGTCGATTCCGTCGAAGAGTGCTACCACACGCTGGGCGTCGTGCACAGCCATTACCCGGTCGTTCCGGGCCGGTTCAAGGACTACATCTCGACGCCGAAAGCGAACAACTATCGCTCGGTCCATACCGGCGTGATCGGGCCGGAGCGGCAGCGTATCGAGCTGCAGATCCGCACGCACGAAATGCACGAGGTCGCCGAGCTCGGCGTTGCGGCGCATTGGGTCTATAAGCAATCCGATCAGCCGGGCATCGAGGGCCGCCAATATCGTTGGATGCGCGAGTTGCTCGACATCCTCGAACACGCGTCCGATCCGCAGGAGTTCCTCGAGCACACCAAGCTCGAGATGTTCCAGGATCAGGTCTTTTGTTTCACCCCGAAAGGCGATCTGATCGAGTTGCCGCGGGGCTCGACGCCGGTCGATTTCGCCTACGCCGTCCATTCCGAGATCGGCGATACCTGCGTCGGCGCCAAGGTCAATGGTAAGCTGGTGCCGCTGCGGGCAGTGCTCGTCAACGGCGATCAGGTCGAGATCGTCACCTCGAAAGCGCAGACGCCGTCGCCGACCTGGGAGCGGTTCGTCGTTTCCGGCAAAGCGCGCGCGCGCATCCGGCGCTTCGTCAGAACGCAGCAGCGCCAGCAATATCTCGATCTCGGCAAGGCGATTTTGCAGAAGGCGTTCCGTCAGGAAGGCCACGAGCTGATCGAGAAAGCGCTGAGCGAGGTGCTGAGCACGTTCAACGCGGAAACGCTCGACGATCTCTACGTCGCGGTGGGCGAAGGCATTCACACCGGCCGCGAGGTCGTGCACGCACTGCATCCGCCGAAGCCCGAGCAGCGTGCGGCGAAGGTTGTTCCCCTGACGACGTCGCGCGGCAAGAAGACCGACAACGCCGTTCCGATCCGCGGTCTTATTCCCGGCATGGCCGTTCATTACGCCGGATGCTGCCATCCGCTGCCGGGCGATCGCATCGTCGGCATCGTCACGACCGGCAAGGGCGTAACGATCCATACGATCGATTGCGAGACCTTGGCGACCTTCGCCGAAACGCCCGAGCGTTGGCTCGATGTCGCTTGGGATGACGACGCATCGGCCGGCGCGCATGTCGGCCGCGTCAACGTCACCTTGGGCAATGAGCCGGGCAGTCTCGGCAGCCTGACCACCGTTATCGGCAAGGGCGGGGGCAATATCACCAATCTCAAGATCACCAACCGCTCGCTCGATTTCTTCGAGATTCTGGTCGATATCGAAGTCCAGAATCTGCGGCATTTGACCAATATCATCGCGGCGCTGCGGGCGACGCCCGTGATCAACTCGGTCGAGCGCGCCCGAGGTTAAAATGGTCGAGAGCGACACCGCCGGCCGCAAGCTGCGCCTCGGCGTCAACATCGATCACATCGCGACCATTCGGAACGCACGTGGCGGCAAGCATCCCGATCCGATCCGCGGGGCGCGCCTCGCCGAGCAGGCGGGCGCCGACGGCATCACCGCCCATCTGCGCGAGGATCGCCGGCATATCAGCGACGACGACATCGCGCGCTTGGCACGCGAGCTGCGGGTCCCGCTCAATCTCGAAATGGCGGCGACCGATCAAATGCTGGCGATCGCGCTGAAGCACAAGCCGCATGCCGCTTGTCTCGTACCCGAACGCCGCGCGGAGCTCACGACCGAAGGCGGCCTCGATGTCGCCGCCGGTGCGGTGCGGCTGAAGCATGTCGTCGCGCAGCTGAACGATGCGGGGATTCGCGTCTCATTGTTCATCGATCCCGAGCCGCGGCAAGTCGAGGCGGCGAAAGCGGTGGGTGCGCCGGTGATCGAGCTGCACACCGGCGCCTATTGCGAAGCGGAAGGCGCGCAGCGCGCTCTCGAGCTGCGGCGGGTGAGCGCCGCCGCTGCGCGCGCCGAAGCGCTCGGTCTCGAATGCCACGCCGGACACGGCTTGGGCTTCGAGACCGTGGGGGCGATTGCCGCCATTCCGACGATCGTCGAGCTCAACATCGGCCATTTCCTCATCGGCGAGGCGATCTTTGGCGGGCTCGACAGCGCGATCCGGCGGATGCGCGCGTTGATGGACCAGGCCCGCGCCGAGGGATCGGGCGTCAAACGCGCATGATCGCCCGATTATGATCATCGGCATCGGAAGCGACCTCATCGATATTCGACGCATCGAACGTGTGCTCGAGCGTTACGGCGACAAATTCATCGCGCGCATTTTCACGGACGAAGAGCGGCGCCGCTCCGAGCGCCGTGCCAACCGGGCCGCGAGCTATGCCAAGCGCTATGCGGCAAAAGAAGCCTGCTCGAAGGCGCTCGGCACAGGATTCCGTAAGGGCGTCTACTGGCGCGATCTCGGCGTCGTCAATCTCGCCTCGGGCCAACCGACGCTGGTGCTGACCGGCGGTGCCCTGAAGCGTCTCGAAGCGCTGGTCCCGGAGGGCATGGCGCCGAGGGTCGATTTGACTCTGACCGACGAGCCGCCACTCGCCAGCGCCTTCGTCATCATCAGCGCCGAGCCTGTTGCCGCCGTGGCGACCTGACGCTCGGCCGAGTCGGGCTCGCGCTTGACTTGCCCGCCCGGGCGCGGCTAAGTCAGCCCACCACGCCCGTCCGCAAACACCAAATTAAAATACGTTCAATCGCTGAGAGAGCGTCTTGATGGCAAAAAAAGCAGCGGGCGGTATTGGCGAGACGCTCAAAACCATCATTTATGCGATCATCATCGCGCTTTTCATTCGCACCTTTTTCTACGAGCCGTTCAGCATCCCCTCCGCGTCGATGGTGCCGACGCTGCTGGTCGGCGACTATATCTTCGTGTCGAAGTTCTCATACGGCTATAGCCGCTATTCGCTGCCGCTCGGCCTGCCGCTTTTCCACGGGCGCATCTTCTTCAACGAGCCGCATCGCGGCGATGTCGTCGTCTTCAAGCTGCCCTGCGATTTTCCGCAACTCGATCAGGCGACGGCGGCGATCTATCGCGAGCGCTGCGACGACACCAGCGACTTCATCAAGCGCGTTGTCGGCCTGCCGGGCGACAAGATCCAGATGATAAACGGCATCCTCAACGTCAACGGCCAGCCGATCAAGCGCGACCGGCTCGATTCCTATTTTTATACCGAGGACGGCCGCACCCAGACCTTCACGCAATACGACGAGACGCTGCCCAACGGCTATAAGCACAAGATCATCGAGATCGGCGACGATCAGCCGCTCGACAACACGCCCGAGTTCACCGTGCCGCAAGGCACCTATTTCATGATGGGCGACAATCGCGACGACAGCGCCGACAGCCGCGACCCGACGAGCGGCGTCGGCTTCGTGCCGGCCGAGAATCTCGTCGGCCGCGCCGAATTCATCTTCTTCTCGACAGACGGCTACGCGCATTGGTGGGAGGTCTGGAAATGGCCTTTCACGATCCGCTACGGCCGCCTGCTCTCGGGCATTCATTGATGGATGAAGCGGTTGCCGGCCTCGCAACCCTCGAAGAAACGCTCGGCCACCGCTTTGCCCAAAAAGATCTGCTGATCGAGGCGCTGACGCATCCGAGCGCCGTGCGCCGCCGCGGCATCTCGCGGCGCGGCTACGAGCGTCTCGAATTCTTGGGCGATCGCGTGCTCGGCCTCATCGTCGCCGAGCTTTTGTGGCGCCGTTTTCCCGACGAGGCCGAAGGCGAGATGACGCGCCGCCATACGCACCTCGTGCGGCGCGAAGCGCTGGCCGAAGTCGCCGTCGCCGTCGGCCTGGGGCCGCGGCTCATCGTCTCGAAGGGCGAGGACTCCGCCGGCGTGCGCGAGAACAAGAGCGTGCTCGCGGATGCCTGCGAAGCGGTGATCGCGGCGCTTTATCTCGACGGCGGCCTCGGCGTCGCGCGCAGCTTCGTCGAAAAGCGCTGGCAGGCGCGGCTCGGCAAGCTCGGCGCGTCGCCGCCGCGCGATCCGAAGACAAGCCTGCAGGAATGGGTCCAGGCCCGCGGCCTGCCGCTGCCCGCTTACGAGACCGTCGCCGCCGAAGGCCCCGCGCATAATCGCCGCTTCACCGTGCGGGTGAAGGTCGAAGGCCTGACGGCAGCGACCGCGACCGCGTCGGGCTCCTCGAAGCGCGCCGCCGAGATCGCGGCCGCCGCCGCGGCGCTTTCGGCTTTGGGCCTTGCTTCGTGAAGACAAAGAGATGACGCAGCGCTGCGGTTATGTCGCGCTCGTCGGCGCACCCAACGCCGGCAAGTCGACCTTGCTCAATCTCCTGGTCGGCACGAAGCTCTCGATCGTCACGCCGAAAGTGCAGACGACGCGCAGCCGCGTGCTCGGCATCGCCTTGCGCGGCGAGACGCAGCTCATCTTCGTCGACACGCCCGGCATTTTCGTGCCGAAGCGCCGGCTCGATCGCGCGATGGTCGCCGCGGCCTGGGCCGGCGCCGACGACGCCGATATCGTCGTCGTGCTGGTCGATGCCGCGCGCGGCGTCGACGAGGACACGCGCGGCATCCTCGAGCGCCTCAAAGCCGCGCAGCGCCATGCGATCCTGGCGATCAACAAGATCGATCTCGTTGCGCGCGAGAAGCTGCTGCCCTTGGCGCAAGAGCTGAGCCGGGCTTGCGATTTCGCGCGCGTGTTCATGATTTCCTCGACCGCCGGCGACGGCACCGGCGATCTCGCCGATTATCTTGCCCAAGCCGTGCCCGAAGCGCCCTGGCTTTACCCCGCGGACCAGCTCACCGACCTGCCGCAACGCTTGCTCGCCGCCGAGATCACCCGCGAGCAGCTTTATCTCCAGCTTCATCAAGAGCTGCCTTACGCTGCCGCGGTCGAGACCGAGCAATGGGAAGAGCGCAAGGACGGCAGCGTCAAGATCAGCCAGGTGATCCATGTCCAGCGCGACGGACAGAAGGCGATCGTCTTGGGCAAAGGCGGCACGCAGGTGAAGAAGATCGGCGCCGCATCCCGCGCCGAGCTCGAGAAATTGTTGGAGCGGCGCGTGCATCTTTTTTTGTTCGTGCGCGTGACGCCCGACTGGGCCGAGGACCGCGCGCACTTCGCCGCGTTAGGGCTGGAGTATCCCGACGACACGCGATGACGACGCGGTCTCTCCCGAATTCGTCACCCCGGACAAGGCGCGAAGCGCCGCGATCCGACGGCATCGTGCTGGCGAGCCGCGCACCCGCTATCGTGATCGCGAGCGTCCTTCGACGACGCGCTCCTAGCGGAGCGCTCCGCTCAGGATGAGGAGAAATTCATGGGAATAAAATACATCCTCACCCTGAGCGGAGCCGAAGCGAAGCGCAGGCGTAGTCGAAGGGCGCGCGATAGGATTGCACCGAGCGACCGATGAATGCTTACGTCTACATTCTCCGTTGCGCTGACGGCTCCTACTATGTCGGCAGCACCCGGACATCGTTGGACGAGCGGGTGGCGCAGCCTAATGCCGGCAGCGTCGGCGGCTATACGGCGCTGCGGCGACCTGTCGAGCTGGTGT
>DATGLO010000268.1:0-4067 GCA_035294105.1 Allostellaceae bacterium | reverse complement strand
GCGGCCGCGGCCTTCCCGCCGCCGGTTGCGCCCGAGCCCTTGATCGCCGCCACCTTGGCGTCGTCATAGCGCAGCACCTGGCGCAGGATTTCGTCGGTATGCTCGCCCAAGAGCGGCGAGCGGACCACCTCGGACGGGCTGGCCGAGAGCTTGATCGGATTGCCGACCGAGAGATATTTCCCGCGCTTGGGGTGATCGACCTCGACCACCGTGCCGGTCTCGCGCAGGCTCTTTTCTTCTGCCAACTCTTTCATCGAGAGGATCGGGCCGCAGGGAATGTCGTATTTGTTGAGAATGTCCATGGCCTCGAACTTGGTCTTGGTCATGGTCCATTGCTCGATCGTATCGAAAATCTGGCGCAGCCGCGGCAGCCGCGCTTCGGGCTTCGCGTAATCGGGATGGGTGATCCATTCTTCCTTGCCGATGACGCGGCAGATCTCGGCCCAGACCGGCGCCTGCGTGATGAAATAGATATAGGCGTTGGGATCGGTCTCCCAGCCTTTGCATTTGAGGATCCAGCCCGGCTGGCCGCCGCCCGAATCGTTGCCCGCGCGCGGTGTCGCCTCGCCGAACGGGATGCCCTCGCCGTACTGGCTGTATTCCGTGAGCGGACCCGCCTTGAGCCGCTGCTGATCGCGCAATTTCACGCGGCAGAGATTGAGCACGCCGTCCTGCATCGCGACGGTGACGCGCTGGCCCTTGCCGGTATGGGTGCGCTGATAGAGCGCCGTCACGATGCCGAGCGCGAGATGGAGGCCGGTGCCGCTATCGCCGATCTGCGCGCCGGTGACGAGCGGCGGGCCATCGCGGAAGCCTGTGGTCGAGGCCGAGCCGCCGGTGCATTGCGCGACGTTCTCATAGACCTTGCAATCTTCGTAGGGACCCGGGCCGAAGCCCTTGATCGATGCATAGATGAGGCGCGGATTGATTTCCTGAATGCGCTCCCAGGTGAAGCCCATGCGATCGAGGACGCCGGGACCGAAATTCTCGACCAGCACGTCGCAGACCTTCATCAGTCCTTCGATAATCTCTTTGCCCTTGGGATTCTTGGCGTCGACCGTGATCGAACGCTTGTTGTGATTGAGCATCGTGAAATAAAGGCTGTCGACGCCCGGCACATCGCGCAGCTGACCGCGCGTCACGTCGCCGGAGCCCGGCCGTTCGACCTTGATCACATCGGCGCCGAACCAGGCGAGAAGCTGCGTACACGTCGGCCCAGATTGCACGTGGGTGAAGTCGAGAATCCGAACACCGTCGAGTGCCTTGCTCATTTTTCCTTCTCCAGAATGCCTACTTCTTCTTAGCCAGCGCGCTTTGCGGATTGAGATTGCCGATGCGCCCGCTCTCGCTGCCGGCCGCAGGGTCGATGACCGCGTTGATGAGCGTCGGTTTTCCCGAGGCAAGAGCCGCGTCGACGGACCGCTTCAGCGCGTCGGGCGTCTCCGCCTGCACGCCGATGCCGTTGAAGGCCTCCATGATCTTGTCGTAGCGCGCGCCTTTGACGAAGACGGTCGTCGCCGGATCCGGCCCGTTCCGATTGACGTCGGTGCCGCGATAGATGCCGTTGTTGTTGAAGACGACGATGCAGACCGGCAACTGGTACCGGCAAATCGTCTCCACCTCCATGCCGCAGAAGCCGAATGCGCTGTCGCCTTCGATCGCCAGCACGCGATGACCGGTTTCGACGGCCGCGGCGATCGCCTGCCCCATGCCGACGCCCATCACGCCCCAGGTCCCGACATCCAAGCGCTTGCGCGGCTTGTAGATGTCGATGACGCCGCGCGCGAGATCGAGCGTATTGGCACCCTCGTTGACGAGAATGGCGTCCGGCCGCTCCTTGATGACGGTGCGCAAGGCGCCGAGCGCGCCGTGATAATCCATCGGCGAATTGTTGTTCATGAGCCGCGGCGCCATCTTGGCGATGTTGTCCTCGCGCTTCGCGTTGACCGTATTCGTCCACTCGGCCGGCGGCTTGGGCCAATTGCCGCCCATGCCTTCGATCAAGGCCGCGACGCAGGACGCGATATCGCCCACCAGCGGCGCGGCGATTTCGACGTTGCTGTCCATCTCCTTGGGCTCGATGTCGATGTGAATGAATTTTTTCGGCGCGTCGCCCCAAGTCTTGCCCTTGCCGTGCGACAAGAGCCAGTTGAGGCGGGCCCCGATCATCATCACGACATCGCTGTCCTTGAGCACGGTCGAGCGCGCAGCGCCGGCGCATTGCGAATGCGTATCCGGCAACAGCCCCTTGGCCATGCTCATCGGCAAGAACGGCGCGCCGCTCTTCTCGACGAGCGCCCTGATCGCCTCGTCGGCCTGGGCATAAGCAGCGCCCTTGCCGAGGATGATCAGCGGCCGCGCCGCGGACTTAAGGACATCGAGCGCGCGCTTGACCGCGGCGGGCGCCGGAATCTGAGCCGGAGCCGGATCGATGACCTTCACCAGCGACTTCCTCCCGACGTTCGCGTTGATCACCTGGCCGAACAGCTTCGCCGGCAGATCAAGATAGACGCCGCCCGGCCGTCCCGACACCGCCGCGCGAATCGCCCGTGCGACGCCGATGCCGATATCGGCCGCACGCAACACGCGATAGGCCGCCTTGCAGAGCGGCTTGGCGATCGCGAGCTGATCCATCTCCTCGTAATCGCCCTGTTGCAGATCGACGATCTCGCGCTCGGAAGAGCCCGAGATCAGAATCATCGGATAGCAGTTGGTCGTCGCATGAGCGAGCGCCGTGAGGCCGTTGAGGAAGCCGGGCGCCGATACGGTAAGACACACGCCGGGCTTCTTGGTGATGAAGCCGGCGATCGCGGCAGCGTAACCGGCGCTCTGCTCGTGGCGAAAGGACAGCACGCGAATACCCGCCGCTTGCGCCATGCGGCCGAAATCGGTGATCGGAATGCCGGGTACGCCGTAGATCGTATTGACGCCATTGAGCTTCAGCGCGTCGATGACAAGGTGGAAGCCGTCGGTCAGCTCCTGGGTCTCATCCGCGCTCATCGCGGCGGCGCGATCATCGGCCATGAGATGCCTCCTTCAGCCCCGCTAAATCGCAATAAAACTGCCATCTTCTAGCATATCCACCGCGATTCAGTAGGGGGCTCTCCGCGGGTTGTCTCGCATTGCAACACTTTTCTTGACAGCATCGCAAGGCGCCCTTAAGCGGAGTCGCGTCATGGCGCGTACCAACAAATACGTAAAGTTTCGTGGCCGGTTGGTCATCGTCGGCTTCGGCAGCATCGGCCAAGGCGTCCTGCCGCTGATCCTGCGCCACGTCGATATGAAGGCGAGCCAGGTGACGATCGTCACCGCTGAGGATCGCGGCCAGAAAGAGGCCAAGGACCTCGGCGTCCGCTTCCTGGTCGAGCCGCTGAGCCGCGAGAATTACGCGACGGTGCTCGAGCCGTTGCTCGGTCCGGGCGATTTCCTCTTGAACGTCTCGGTCGAGGTATCGAGCCTCGCCCTGATCGAGCTCTGCCGCATCAAAGGCGCGCTCTATCTCGATACTTGCATCGAGCCCTGGCCGGGCGGCTATACCGATCCCGACCTGTCGCCGTCGCTACGCTCGAATTACGCGCTGCGCGAGAACGCGCTTGCGCTCAGGGCCAAGCAGCCGGGCGGCCCGACCGCCGTCGTCACGCATGGCGCCAATCCCGGCCTCGTTTCGCATTTCGTCAAAGTGGCGCTGCTCGATCTCGCCGAAGAGTCGAACATCAAGAACGAGCCGAAGAGCCGCGAGCAATGGGCGGCGCTCGCCGCCGAGCTCGGCGTCAAGGTCATCCATATCGCCGAGCGCGATACGCAGATCTCGCGCATCCCGAAGCAGCCAGGCGAATTCGTCAACACCTGGTCGATCGACGGCTTCGTTGCCGAAGGCATGCAGCCGGCGGAGCTCGGCTGGGGCTCGCATGAGCGGCATTTCCCGGCGGATGGCGGGCGGCACGATTTCGGCACCGGCTGCGCCATCTATCTCAACCGTCCCGGCGCGGCGACGCGCGTCCGCAGCTGGACGCCGCTCGAAGGCCCCTATCACGGCTTCCTTATTACCCATGGCGAAGCGATCTCGA
>DATGLO010000267.1:0-3459 GCA_035294105.1 Allostellaceae bacterium | reverse complement strand
CGCTTCGCTCCTCGCAATGACAACCAAAGTCTAGGAGGAAGCGATGAAGATCACGCAGGGCGATACCGTCGAATGGCGCCGCGGTCTCGAATATCGCGGCGGCACGTTCCATTTCCGCAATCTTATGGAAGGCGAGGAGGGCAGCGTCGACAATTTCCGCTTGTCCATCGGCAAATCCTCGGCCGATTTCTATTCGCCGCGTCATCGTCATAATTTCGAGCAGATCCGCTTCGTGCTCGACGGAGAGCTGCATTTCGGCCGCGACGGCACGATGAAGACCGGCATGGTCGGCTACTTTCCCGAAGGCGTTCATTACGGGCCGCAGACGCAGCACAACGAAGCACTCGGCGCCGTGCTGCAATGCGGCGGCGCCAGCGGCAGCGGCTATCCCTCGCGCAACGAGGTGAAAGCCGCGATGGATGCGCTCGAAGCCTCGCAGGGCAAGTTCGAGGACGGCATCTTCCGCCGCCGCGAAGGACTGCCCGGCAAGAAAAACATGGACGGCTTCCAGGCGATCTGGGAGCACATCAATCAGCGGCCGATGCTCTATCCCAAAGGGCGCTACCCCGCGCCGATCCTGATGGATCCGGCGAACTACGCGTGGGTCCCGGTCGAAGGCGCGGGCGGGGTCGAGGAAAAGCTCTTGGGCGTCTTTACCGAGCGCAAGACCGAAGCCCGTTTCCTTCGCCTCGATAGCGGGGCAAGCTACTACGCCAAAGGCCGCGGCATCTATTTCGTGACCGCCGGCGCCGGCACGGTCGGCGATCAAGACTATCGCGGGCTGACGACGGTATATCTGACGAAGGGCGAACGAGCGATGTTCAAGGCATCGGCCGAGACGCAGATTTTCCTCTTCGGCTTGCCGGATCTTTCGGGGATGAAGCTCGGCGTGCTCAGCGGCGCGGCCGCACCCGAAGAAGCCGAAACCGCCGAAGCGGCCGAATAACGACGAACCGTCGGTATTGTTGAAGTAGGGAGGACGTTATGAAACTGAAGCGCTTGTTCTGCGCCGGGCTGGCCTGCGCGCTGACTTATGCGGTATCGCCCGCCAAAGCTGCGGATACGATCGAAATGGGCCTGCTCGGCGCGGCGAACGCGGTCGAGTGGCCGTATTACATCGGCGTGCATCAGGGCTTTTTCAAGGAAGCGGGCATCGATCTCGACATTATCTATGTGCCGACGCCCGCGGGCCTCGTTCAGCAGCTTGCGTCCGGCTCGCTCGATATTTGCGATATCGGCGCGGTCGAGCCGATCCACGGTGCGGCACGCGGGGCGCCGGTCGCGATCCTCCGGATATCGGAAGCGGTTTCGCCCTATGACATCGTGGGCAAGTCGTCGATAGCCTCGATCAAGGACATCAAGGGTCACACGGTGATCATCGGCGGCCTGCTCGATATCAATCGCGTTTATCTCGAGCGCATCCTCAAGGCCATCGGTCTTAAAGACAGCGATATCGATATCACCGTTGCCGGCAGCACGTCCGCGCGCTTTGCCGCGCTGAAATCGGGCAGCGCCGACGTGACGATGCTGGCGCCGCCGGTCAATTTCTTCGCCGAGAACGAAGGCTTCAAGAGCCTCGGCCTCATGCTCGCCTATACCAAGGATCTGCCTTTCGGCGCGACCGATGTCGCGCGTGCTTACGCGCAAAAGCACCCAGATGTCGTGAAGCGCTTCATGGGCGCGCTCGACAAGAGCATCGCCTGGTTCAACAACGATGCCAACAAGAATGCCTCGGTCGATATTCTTGCCACCGAGATGAAGAGCAACGATCGCGACAGCATCGTCAAGAGCTACGACTATCTGAGGAAGATCGGCTTCTTCCCGAATGACGGAACCATCTCGAAAAAGCATCTCAACGAGCTGATGGACGAGATGAGCGCGATCGGCGACACCCAAGGCAAGGTGCCGATGGACAAGCTCATCATTCCTGGCGTCAGCAAGGTTGGAGACTAGGCGATGCGCGCCAAGTTCGTTCTTGGCGCGCTCGTTGCCTTGCTGCTGGGCCTTGTCGGGCCCGCGGCCGGCGCGCAGCAAACCATCGAGACCGGGCTGATCGGCTCGCCGCAAGCCGGCGGCTGGCCCTATTACATCGGCATCGAAAAAGGCTTTTTCGCCGATGCCGGCGTGAAGCTCGATGTCATCTACGTGCCGACGGCTGCCGGGCTCGTCCAGCAGCTCGCCGCGGGCTCGCTCGATGTGGTGAACATCGGCATCGTCGAGCCGATCCATGCCGTCGCCCGCGGCGCGCCGGTGGCGATTGTGCGCGTGACCGGCGCGGTGCCGCCTTACGATGTGATCGCGCGCCCCGAGATCAAGACCATTCAGGATCTGAAAGGCCACACCGTCGTCATCGGCGGTTTGCTCGATATCAATCGCGTTTACCTCGAGCGCGTGCTGAAGGCGGGCGGGCTCAAGGATAGCGACATCGAGATCGCGGTGATCGGAAACACGGCGGGCCGCTATGCTGCGGTCAAATCGAATGCGGCACAGGCGACCATGCTGGTGCCGCCGTTCAACTTCGTGGCGGAAGCCGCCGGCTACACCAATCTCGGCACGATGTTGAAATTTGCGCCCGACCTGCCCTTCGGCTCGACCGACGTATCGCTGGCCTTTGCCAAGCAGCACCATGACGCGCTCCTCGGCTTCGTGGGCGCGCTCGACAAGGGCATCGCCTGGTTCAACGATCCCGCCAATCGCACGGCGGCGATCGATCTGCTCGCCTCGGTGATGACCAGTCCCGATAAAACCGAGATCGCGCAGAGCTACGATTTCTTCCACAAGATCGGCTACTTCGCGAAGGACGACGCGATCTCGCGCAAGAAGCTCGACGCGTTGATGGACGACATGACGGCGATCGGCGATACCAATGGCAGAGTACCGATCGATAAGCTGATTTTGCCCGGGATTTCCAAAGTCGCGGAGTGATCGTCGGTTGTAGGGAGGAAATCGGATGGCGGAAGCCAAGGGCATTCGCGCGCTGTCGTGGTTCGATTGTAATGGCGGCGGCCAGGTCGTCGTCAACGGGCACTATGCCTATATCGGCCATCAGCAATGGCCGATCGGCACGACCATCGTCGATGTGCGCGACCCACGCAATCCGAAGCGTGTCGCCGAGGTCGGCCGGCTGCCGGACTACACCCATTCGCACAAGGTCCGATCGGCCGGCAATTTGATGGTCGTCAATTACGAGCCGATGGGCCACCTCGGTAAGGCGCCAAGCGATTTCGATTACGGCCTCGGCATTTTCGACGTCTCCAATCCGGCTGAGCCGCGCAAGCTCGCGCATTATTCATGCCAAGGCGTGCACCGTTTCACCTTCGACGGGCGCTACGTTTATTTCTCGCCGCAGCTCGAAGGCTATATCGGCAACATCGTCATGATCCTCGACCTTGCCGATCCCGAGCGGCCGCGCGAGGTCGGCCGCTGGTGGATGCCCGGCCAATGGACCGCGGGCGGCGA
>DATGLO010000266.1:0-8277 GCA_035294105.1 Allostellaceae bacterium | reverse complement strand
TCCGTCGCTAGCAATCATTGAGGCCGCGCGCATGCTGCGCCCGCACGGCCGTTTGGTGATCGTCGATTTCGCGCCGCATGCGCTCGAATTCCTGCGCCAGGAACACGCGCATCGCCATCTCGGCTTCGCCGATGCCGAAATTTCGGGCTGGTGCCGCGAGGCGGGGCTCGTGCCCGAGCCGGTGCGCTATCTGATCGGACAGCCGCTGACGGTCGCGCTTTGGGTCGCCTGGCGCGCACGCGACGCAAAGGTCATCGACAAGCCCAGCGAGAGCGGGGCGCCGCGCACCGCGGCGTCGTGAGCGCCATGCCGCGGGTTTCGTTCGAATTTTTTCCGCCGAAGACCGCGGCGATGGAAGCGTCTCTGTGGCAGGCGATCAAGCAGCTGGCGCCGTTCCATCCGTCCTTCGTATCCGTCACCTACGGGGCCGGCGGCTCGACGCGCGAGCGCACCCATGCGACGGTCGCGCGTATTCGCCGCGAGACGACGCTCGAGCCGGCGGCGCATCTCACCTGCGTCGGCGCGAGCCGCGATGAAATCGATGCCGTCGCGCAGGGCTACTGGGACGCGGGTATCCGCCACGTCGTCGCGCTGCGCGGCGATCCGCCTGCCGGGGCCGGGCCGTACCAGCCCCATCCCGCCGGCTATGCGCGCGCCGCCGACCTCGTCGCGGGCCTGAAGCGCGTCGCCGATTTCGAGATCAGCGTGGCCGCCTATCCCGAGGTCCATCCCGAAGCGCTCAGCGCCGCGGCCGACCTCGACAATCTGAAGCGCAAGATCGATGCCGGCGCGCGCCGGGCGATCACGCAGTTCTTCTTCGATGCGGCCCCCTTCTTGCGCTTTCGCGATCGCGCGGCGGCGATGGGAATTGCGGTTCCGATCGTCCCGGGGATTCTGCCGATCGTCGATTTCGCGCAAGCCAAGAAATTTGCCGCCATGTGTGGCGCTGCCGTGCCGACCTGGCTTGAAGCGGAATTCGCCGCCGCCGGCGATGAGGCGCAGGCGCGCGCCGCCGCCTCTGAACGGGTCGCCGTCGCGCACTGCCGGCGCTTGATCGCGGCCGGCGTCGAGGCGCTGCATTTCTATACGCTCAATCGCGCCGCCCTCGTCGCCGCGATTTGCGGCGCGCTCGGCATCGGGGTTGCCGTGCGGCCGGCCGTGGCGATCGCGGAGTGAGCGGCAATGGCGCACATCCTCGATGTCATGGCAAATCATGTCTTGTTGTGCGACGGCGCCACCGGCACGCGCGTCCAGGCGATGCCGCTGCGGCTCGAAGAGGATTTCCAGGGTCACGAGAACTGTCCCGAAATTCTCAATGAAAGCCGGCCCGATCTCGTGCTCGGCATTCATCGCGGCTACCTCGAAGCCGGCGCCGACGCGATTCAAACCAACAGCTTCGGCGGCTCGCCGCTGACGCTCGGCGAATTCGGCATCGCCGACAAGGCCGAGGCGCTCAATCGCCGGGCGGCGGAGCTGGCGCGCGAGGCGGTCGGCGGCTTCGCGGGCGACGGCAAGCCGCGCTTCGTCATCGGCGCGGTCGGGCCGGGCACGCGTCTGCCGTCGCTCGGCCATGTCGATTACGACACGCTCGAAGCGGCGCTCACCGTGCAGTGCCGCGGTCTCATCGAGGGCGGCGTCGATGCGATCCTGATCGAGACTTGCCAAGACACGTTGCAGATCAAGGCGGCGGTGAATGCGGCCAAAGAGGCGCGCCGCGCCCTCCATGGCGATCAGCCGATTTTCGTGCAGATGACGGTCGAGACCACCGGCACGCTGCTCGTCGGCGCCGACGTCGCGGCGGCCTTGACGGTGATCGAGGCGCTCGACGTGCCGCTCTTGGGCTTTAACTGCGCGACCGGGCCGCAAGAGATGGCCGAGCATGTGAAGCTCTTGAGTGAGAATTGGCCGGGCCGCATCTCGGCGCAGCCCAATGCCGGGCTGCCCGAGCTTCGTCATGGTCACGCGCATTATCCGCTCAGCCCCAAGGAATTGGCGCAGTGGCAAGAGCGCTTCGTTGTCGAAGACGGCGTCGATCTCATCGGCGGTTGTTGCGGCACCGAGACCGAGCACATCGCCGCGCTCGATCAGATGCTGCGGCGGCTTGCCAACGACGGCGACCGGCCGCGGCCCAAGGAGCGCCGGAGCGTCTTCCTGCCGGCAATCGCTTCGCTCTATGCGCAGACGCCGCTGCGGCAGGAGAACGCCTATCTGTCGATCGGCGAGCGCTGCAACGCGAACGGCTCGAAACGCTTTCGCGAGGCCCAAGAGAAAGGCGATTGGGACGCCTGCATCGCGATGGCGCGCGAGCAAGTGAAGGAAGGCTCGCACGCCATCGACCTTTGCACCGCTTTCGTCGGGCGCGATGAAAAGGCGGAGATGCTCGAAATTGCCGGGCGCATGCGCGGCGCCCTCGCGGCGCCGCTTGTCATCGACAGCACGGAGCTGCCCGTGCTCGAGGCCGCGCTCAAAATTTACGGCGGCAAGCCGATCCTCAATTCGATCAATTTCGAGGACGGCGAGACGCCGGCGGCGAAGCGACTGGAACTCGCACGGCGCTTCGGCGCCGCGGTCATCGCGCTGACGATCGACGAGCAGGGAATGGCGAAGGATGCCGCGCGCAAGCTCGCAATCGCTCAGCGCTTGCGCGATTTCGCTTGTGGCCGCTATGGGCTCCGGGAGAGCGATCTCCTGATCGATCCGCTGACCTTCACGATCTGCACCGGCAATGCCGACGATCGCCGCCTCGGCCTCGAAACGCTGGACGGCATCGAGCGGATCGCCCGTGCGATGCCGGATTGCCAGATCCTGCTCGGGCTCTCGAATATCTCCTTCGGCCTCAACCCGCCGGCGCGCGCCGTGCTCAATTCGGTCTTCCTCGATCACGCCGTCAAGCGCGGCATGACGGCGGCGATCCTCCATGTCTCGAAGATCGTGCCGCTGCATGCCGTGCCCGAAGCCGAACGCCAGGCGGCCGAAGACTTGATCTTCGACCGTTGGCGCGACGGCGCCGACCCGCTGCAGGTGTTCATCGCGCTCTTCCGCGATCGCCATGCCGTCGAGACAAAGAAGAAGGAACGCCCCGCCGAAATCGGCCCGCGCCTCGCGCAGCGGATCGTCGATGGCGACCGCCAGGGTCTCGACGAGGATTTGGCGAGCGCGCTCAAATCGCATCCGCCGCTCGATATCATCAACACCTTCCTGCTCGACGGCATGAAGGTCGTGGGCGAACTCTTCGGCGCGGGCAAGATGCAACTCCCCTTCGTGCTGCAATCCGCCGAAACGATGAAAGCCGCGGTCGCCTATCTCGAGCCTTTCATGGAGAAGAAGGAAGGCCATCAGCGCGGCACGATCGTGCTCGCGACGGTGAAGGGCGATGTTCACGACATCGGCAAGAATCTCGTTGACATCATTTTGACGAATAACGGCTACAAGGTCGTCAATCTCGGCATCAAGCAGCCGCTGTCGGCGATCCTCGATGCGGCGGCGCAGCACAAGGCCGACGCGATCGGCATGTCGGGCCTTTTGGTCAAATCGACCGTGGTCATGCGCGAGAATCTCGAAGAGATGAGGCGGCAGGGGCTGAGCTTGCCCGTCGTGCTCGGCGGCGCTGCGCTCACGCGCCGCTATGTCGAAGAGGATTGCGCCGCGGCCTATGGCGGCGGTCGTGTCGCCTATGCCGGCGACGCCTTCGATGGGCTGGCCCTCATGGAGAAAGTCGTCGCCGGCACCTTCGACGATCATGTCGCTGCGCGCCGCGCCGAAATCGCGACGAAGCCCGTCAACCGCCGGCGCAAGCTCGGCCGCGCCGCCGATCCGAAGCCCTCCCGCCCGATCGATGTCGAAGAAATTCGCCTGCGCCGCGCCGAGCTTCACCGCGGCCTGGCGGTGTCGCGGCCGCCTTTCTGGGGCGCGCAAACCATCGCGCAAATTCCGGTCAAGGCCCTGGTACCCTATCTCAACGAGCGGATGCTCTATCAATTTCAATGGGGCTTCCGCAAAGACGGGCGCACGCTCGACGATTTCATGGATTGGGCCCATCGCGAGCTGCGACCGGTGCTGAAGCGCATGCTCGACCTCGTCGAGCGCCAAGAGATTTTGCGCCCGCAAGCGGCTTACGGTTATTGGCGGGCGGCGGGCGACGGCAATGACATCGTGCTTTTCGATGAGGGCGGCGGCAAAGAGGTCGCGCGGTTCAGCTTGCCGCGTCAGAACAGGGAAGGCGGCCTGTGCATTGCGGATTTCCTGCGCGACATCGGCGACAACGAGCGCGACGTGATCGGGTTGCAGGTCGTGACCATGGGCGGACGCGCTTCGGATACGGCGCGGCAATGGTTCGCGGACAATCGCTATCAGGATTACCTCTATCTTCATGGTCTCTCGGTCGAGATGGCCGAGGCGCTCGCCGAGTACATCCACAAGCGCATTCGCGCCGAGCTGGGCTTCGCCGCCGACGAGCCGCGCGATATGCATGCGCTCCTGCAGCAAGGCTATCGCGGCAGCCGTTATTCCTTCGGCTATCCCGCCTGTCCCAACCTGGCCGATCAGCGGCAGCTTTTGGCTTTGCTCAAAGCCGAAGAGATCGGCGTCGCGCTCTCGGAGGAAGACCAGCTCGATCCCGAGCAATCGACATCTGCGATCGTGCTCACCCATCCGCAGGCGAAATACTTCTCGGTCTAGGTACTGTGACGGCGGATGCCGATCTGCCGGCCGAGCTGCGGCGGCCGCGGCAGCTTGCGATGCTCGGCCAACAAGGCCTCGACCTTGGCGAAAACGTCGTCGGGAAGCGGCGCGGAACGCGGCCCCGCCATATCGACATGGAGGCCCATCACCTCCATCGTCGCCGCCAGCTCGCCGTCCGCGCGGCGCGTCATCGCATGAAAGATGTGCAGACGCTTGCGATCGGCATCGATCAGCTGGGTTGCGATCTCGAAGGCCTCGCCTTGGCGCAGCTCGTGCGCATAGGTGACATGGGCTTCGAGGGCGAAGATCGAATGATGGCTGGCGCGCCGGTAGCTTTCGCCGACACCGACATGGTCGAACAGCCGGTCGGTCGCCCGATCGAAGGCGAGCACGTAATAGGCGACATTCATATGGCCGTTGTAGTCGATCCACTCCGGCGCGACGGTGTCCCGGTAGGGCTCAAAGGGCGAATTCGGCATGGATTTTTCGAGCGTTCATGGCGGGCCGGCGAAAGGCTCAGTAATCCCCATAATTCGCCGCCTATCCACAAAATTCCGCGGAACCGCCGCGGGCTTGTTACCGAACCGTTAAGCAATCGCGCGTAGAAAATCCGTTTTCGAGGCGGCAAGCGGCGCTTGCGCTGCGCGAACTTCGGGGGCCGAGACCAAGATGACCGAGGCTTCCGCCACAGGCCAATCAGCGAAATTGGCCGAGGCGGCTTGTAAGGCGATGGCGAGCCATGGAGTGGCCCCAACGCCGCACAACTACACGGTCTGGTACACCTACATGGCCGGAACTATGCCCTCGTTGCGTCAGGCGATCGACGCGCTGTTGGCCAAGCAGACCGATTTCACCGACGAGATCAACGCCGAACTCTACAAGCGTTATTTCGGCACCGCCGACGATTATGTCGACGTGCTCGAAACCGGCGGCCGCTTGCAGGCGGTGATCGACCAGGTCAGCCGCTATCTCGACGATCACAGCGGCGAGATCGGCAATTTCGGCCAGCAGCTCGACAATATTTCGAGCGCGATCGGACGCTCGCAGCCGCATGAGAAGGTCCGCGCGCTGGTCGCCGATCTCGTCCGCGAGACGCAGTCGATGGCGAAGCGCAACTATACCCTCGAAAGCCGTCTCGGCCGTATCGCGGGCGAAGTCACCGAGCTGCGCGAGAATCTCCAGCAAGTGCAGCGCGAAGCGTTGACCGACGCTCTGACCGGCATTCCCAACCGCAAGTTCTTCGATGCGCGCCTGCAGGAAGCGGCGCGCGAATCGCAAAGCGAGAGCGAGCCGCTCAGCCTGCTCATCGCGGACATCGATCATTTCAAAAGCTTCAACGACAATTTCGGCCATCAGATCGGCGATCAGGTTTTGAAGCTGGTGGCGCGCACGCTGTCGGATTCGGTCAAAGGCCGCGACACGCCGGCGCGCTTCGGCGGCGAGGAATTCGCGATCATCCTCCCGCGCACCAATTTGAAGCAGGCGGCGATCGTCGCCGACCAGATCCGCAATGCCGTCCTGCGCCGTCGTTTCGTCGGCAAGGATACGCGCGAAGATTATGGCGGTGTCACCATATCCTTCGGCGTCGCCCAATATCGCAATGCCGAAGACCTGGCCGAATTCATTCGTCGGGCCGATGCCGCGCTCTATCACGCCAAGCGCGAAGGCCGTAACCGCGTTTCGACTGAGCTCCAGGCGGCGGATCTCGCGCGCGCTTCGTAATCAGATCGGCGCCGCTCCCGGGAAGAGCGGCAGCCAGCCGGTCCAGGCGAGCCAGATCACCGCGAAAACCAGCGAAATCAGCGTGAAGGGTACGCTGGCACGGGCGTATTCCGCGAAGGTGAGGCGCACGCCAAGCGGTTCGGCGCGCTCGACCGCGATGAGGCTGGCGAAAGAGCCGAGCAGCGTGAGATTGGCGGCGAGCGAGGACAGCACCCCGAACGCATAAAGCGGCCCTTGCGGCGGATTCGGCCAGATCTGCAACAGCAGGATTGCCGTCGGCGTGTTGCCGATCGTGTTGCTGGTTAACAGCACGAACGGCGTTAGCACGACGAGGCTCGTCGGCAAAAGGCGATGGTCCTGCAGCCACGACACGAACGTCCACGGCAAGCCGGTATCGGCGAGCGCGCCCGTGACGGCGAAGAGACAAACAAACAGCAGCAGCAGCGGCCAATCGAGCGCCGCGATCATCACGCGGTTGGTGAAGCGGCGATTGGTCAGGAGCGCCGCGGCGATCAGCAAGCCGCCGACCTCGCGCGGCAGAGGCGTCGCGAAGAGCATCAGCAAGAGCGCCATGCCAGCGAGACCCTTCCACGTCTGCATCCGATCGTGCGGATGGCGCGGCACCTCGGGCACACCGCCCGCCGGCGCGGCCGCCTCCAGCCGGTCGTGCCACAGGAACCACGTCACGGAGAAGACCGAGGCGAGGCCCAACAGCGCGGGTACGACGCCGGCAAGCAGGTAGAGATGAAAGCTCAACTCGCCGACCTGGCCGATGACGATGTTGGGTGGGTTGCCGATGAGGGTCGCGGCCGAGCCCGCATTGGCGGCGCCGGCAAGGGCGATGAGATAAGGCCGCGGATCGAGGGAGCGCGATTGGGCGCCGGTGATCAAAAGCGGCGCCATGGTCAGAACCACCAGCTCGTTCGCGAGCAAGGCCGAGAGACCGCCCGCGACCCCGACGGTCAGGGCCAGCAGCATGCTCGGCGTCTCGGCCTTCTGCATGATCCAGTCCGCCGCCATCTCGAAGAAGCCGGCGGAGACGAACTGCGCTGAAATGATCATCAGCGCGAACAGCAGGACGAGGGTCGAGACGTCGATATTGGTGCCGAGCTCGTCGAGCGTGACCGTTGCGCTTGCCAGCAGCACGATCACGCCGAGGAGCGCGATGCCGGTACGGTCGATTTGCAGATGCGGCAGCCGCCCGGCGGCCATTCCGACATAGGTGCAAAAGAAAACCAGGGTGATGATAAGGGCGTGCATGGTTCCGCGCCGGGCGGCTGCATCATAGGTCGTTTGGGCTTGGAACGCGCCTGGGAATTCCGCCGCACCGTGCTATATACGGACGCGATGCCCGAACCCGTTGCCATGCCCCACGCCGCCGAGCTTTCGGCCGCGCCGGCCGGTGCTTATCTGGCGGGCCTCAACGCCGCGCAGCGGCAGGCGGTCGAAGCGGTCGACGGCCCGGTACTGGTTTTGGCCGGCGCCGGCACGGGGAAGACGCGCGTCCTGACGACCCGGCTGGCGCATGTCCTCGCGACTCGCCGCGCCTGGCCGTCGCAGATCGTCGCCGTGACCTTCACCAACAAGGCAGCGCTCGAGATGCGCGAGCGGCTGGCGCGGATGATCGGCGAAAGCGCCGCAGGCCTGTGGCTCGGCACCTTCCATGCGATCGCCGCCCGCATCCTCCGCCGTCATGCCGAGGCGGTGGGGCTGAAGCCTAACTTCACGATTCTCGACGCCGACGATCAGCTGCGCCTGGTGAAGCAGATCGCGGCTGCCGAAAATCTCGACGAGCGGCGCGCCCCGGCGCGCGCGATTCTCGGGGCGATCGAGCGCTGGAAGGACCGCGGGCTCGTGCCCGACAAAGTGCCGGTC
>DATGLO010000265.1:0-5747 GCA_035294105.1 Allostellaceae bacterium | reverse complement strand
CGTGCCGAGGACCCGCTCCACGAAATCGCGGCCCGCATCCAGGCCGAAAAGCCGGCGAGCAGCGACATCGCGTGGCTGACGAAAGCGGCGGATAGCGGCAATGCGCGCGCCATCGAGCTTTTGGCGTGGTGCGATCTCAACGCCATCGGCACCCCGCGCGACCCCGTCAAAGCCTATCTGCTCTATGGCGCCGCGGCCGAGGCCGCGCTGCCGCATGCTAGCGATAACCAGGCGCTGATCTACGAAAACGATCTCTCCCCCGAGCAACGGCAACAGGTGCTCGATCTCGCCAATGAGGGCGTCGCGCTCGCGCGCCTATCGCCGGCAGCGCGCTAGCAACGAGGGTTGCAGCGGCGCGGCATTCGGAGGATTCTATCCTTGATGCCGCCTCAGCCGCCCAAGCAAGTCCCCGCCAAAGATCGCGAACGCGCGCAGTGGAACGCGCGTTTCGCGCCCGAGCATTATTGGTTCGGCACCGAGCCGACGCCGTTCCTCGTCGAGCAGGCGCATCGCTTGAAGCCCGGCATGACCGCGCTCTCGATCGCCGATGGCGAAGGGCGCAACGGCGTCTGGCTGGCGCGGCAGGGACTCAAAGTCACGACCGTCGATCTCTCGCCCGACGGCATCGCCAAAGCGCAGCGTCTCGCGGCCAAGGCCGGTGTCAGCGTCGAAACCATCTGCGCCGATCTCGAAGCCTGGGATTGGGGACCGCCGCGCTTCGATCTCGTCGTCGGCATTCTCTTCCAATTCGCGGGGCCGGCGTGGCGCGACTGCATTTTCCGCGCGATGAAGGATGTCCTCAATCCCGGCGGCCTCGTCATGATCCAGGGATACCGTCCCGAGCAGATCGCCTATGGCACCGGCGGCCCGCCTTTCGTCGAGAACCTCTATACGGTCGAGTTGCTGCGCACGGCTTTCGCCGAATTCGACATCCTCCATCTCGCCGCTTACGACCGCGAGCAGCCCGAGGGCATGCAGCATCGCGGCGGCCTCTGCGCGCTGATCGACATGGTGGCGCGCAAGCCCGCGTCCTAAAGCCGTAGCCGAGCGGATTTTTCAGGTATTTTAGGGACTTGCGGCGCCTACGCGGCGCCGTTTTTGAACGAAAATTAACCTTTGCCGCGCAGCTTCGGCGGCGTGGATTGTCACGCTCCGGCAACGCGTACGGCAAAGAGCAACGGTGTGGACCGCCTCGGAAAGACAACGGCGTCGCTCCTGATCGCCGGCGCGACCGCGATTCTTTTCGGCGTCATCGGTCTGACCGGCTGGCGGCTGATGGATACGCGCGACGTGGCGATCGCGAATGCGTTCCAGGTCTCCGAAAATCTCGTCGCGACTCTGAGCACGGAGATACAGCGCGATCTCGAAACTTACGCCTTGTCGCTGCAGGCGGTGGTCGACGGCTTGAAGATGCCCGAGATCGACGCGCTCCGTCCGCAGCTGCGCGACGCGCTCCTGTTCGACAATTCTTCGCGGGCGCCGCAATTCGCCTCGATCCTGGTGCTCGACAAGAACGGCAAGCTGGAGATCGATTCGACCGGACGCCTGCCGCCGGGCACGGATTTCTCGCAGAGCACTTTTTTCACCGCGCATCGCTACAACGCCGACCTCGGCGTGACGATCGAAGCGCCGTTCACCAGCTCGAGGAGGAAGGACGGGCTGATCGCTCTCAGCCGGCGCTTCAACGACGCCGCCGGCAATTTCGCGGGCGTGGTCGCGGGCGGGATGCGCATAAGCTTTATCCAACAGCTCTTCAACGGGCTCGCGCTCGACAAAGGCGCGACGGTCACCCTGCTCGGTACCGACGGCGCGTTCCTCGCCCGCGCACCGTTCCGGCCGGAGGATGTCGGGCGCTTTCTCGCCAACGCGCCGGTGTTCAAGCATTTCCCGACCGCGACCGCCGGCGAATTTCGCGACATTGGCGAGCGCGACAACCTCCCGCGTCTATTCACTTACCGGCAGGTCGGCAAACTGCCGCTGATCATCGGCGTCGCCGTGCCGGAAGCGGCCGTGCTTGCCGACTGGCGCTACAAAGTGACGATTATTGGGGGCCTCGTCGCCTGTTTCGCGGCGATGCTGGCGGCGCTGGGCTGGGCGCTCGGCCGCGAATTGCGCCGCAGGGCCCAAGCCGAGCGCAGCGCGCGCGTCAGCGAGCGCCGCTATCGGCTGCTCGCGGACAACTCGTCCGACATGATCGTGCTGTCGCGCGACGGTGTCCGCACCTATGTCTCACCCGCGTCGCGTCGCCTCTATGGTTACGAGCCGGAAGAGTTCATAGGCACCTCGGTCGAGGCGTTTATCGCGCCGGAAGATTTGCCGGTGCTGTACGCGGCGCGCGAAGCGGTGCGCGAAAAAGGCGAGGCGCGGGCCACCTATCGCGGCCGGACCAAGTCCGGCGATACCGTGTGGATCGAAGCGAGTTGGCGGCAGCTCGAGCAAGCGAACGAAACCGATGCCGATTTGATCGTCGTCGCGCGCGACGTGACCGAGCGGGTCAACAACGAGGAGGCGCTACGCGCCGCGAAAGACCATGCCGATGCGGCGAATCGCGCCAAATCGGCCTTCCTCGCGCATATGAGCCATGAAATCAGGACGCCGATGAACGGCATCCTCGGCATGAATCACCTGCTGCTCGCGACGACGCTCGACGAGCAGCAACGCGAATATGCGGCGACGATCGGCGAATCGGCGACCGCGCTGTTGCGCATCATCGACGACATTCTCGACGAATCGAAGCTGGAGGCCGGCAAAATCGAGATCGAATTTGCCGATTTCGATCTTGGCAAGACGGTCGACGACGTCGTGTCGATCCTGCAACCGCGCGCGGCGCAGAAGGACGTGCGGCTTCTCGCCGTGGTCGAGCCGGCCGCTCGCGGCTGGTTCAACGGCGACGCGACGCGACTGCGCCAGGTTCTGCTCAATATCGCCGGCAACGCGGTGAAGTTCACGGATCAGGGCCGCATCGATCTCGCGGTTTCGATCGCGCGCGAGCTCGGCGATCTCGCGGTCGCGCGCTTCGTCGTCGAGGATACGGGCGTCGGCATCGAGATCGAGGCGCAGGCGCGGCTGTTCGAGAAATTCACCCAGGCCGACGTGTCGATCAGCCGGCGCTTCGGCGGCACGGGCCTGGGGCTTTCGATCTCCAAGCAGCTTGTCGAGTTGATGGGCGGCACCATCGGCTTTAGCAGCACCGTCGGCAAGGGCAGCCGGTTCTGCTTCGAGATCCCGCTGCAGCGCGCGGCGGCGCCCCAAGCCGCGCCGGCGGCGACGAGCGCCGCGCCCGCGGCGGGCGAGCATCGCGCGCTCCGTCTGCTCATCGCCGAGGACAACAAAGTCAACCAGCAGGTGGCGCATCTCATCGTGCAGCATGCGGGTCATACCGCCGATCTGGTGGAGAACGGGCTGCAAGCGGTCGAAGCGGCCGCGGCCGGCCACTACGACGTGATCCTCATGGATCTGCAGATGCCCGAGCTCGACGGGATCGAAGCCGCAAAACGCATCCGGGCGCTGCCCGGCCCCGCGCGCAATACGCCGATCATGGCGCTCACCTCGCATGCGATGGCGGGCATGCGCGAGGAAGTGCTGGCGGCCGGGATGGACGATTACGTCTCGAAGCCGTTCGATGCGCCGACGATTTTGGCGAAGCTTCAGCATCTCGCGGCCTTCAACAAGACGGGGAAAGTGCGTCCGGCGCCGCGCGATGTCGAGCGCGGCGAGGATCGCGCGGAAATGCGCTTCGACCCCAACAAGCTCGATCAGCTGAGCGCCGCGACGAGTGCGAGCGCTTTTGCCGCGCTGGCGGCGAGGCTGCTGGCCGGCGTCGAAGAGCGCATCGAGACCGTGAGCGCATTGATCGACGAGGGCGCCTACGAGCGCGCCGGGCGCGAGGCGCACGATCTTGTCGCGATCGCCGGCAATGTCGGCGCCATGCGTTTGAGCGCGCTGTCGCGGCAGTTGCAGCTCTGCTGCGGCGCCAGGGATGCCGAGGAATGCCGCGCGGTCGTGGCGGCGCTCGCCGCCGAAGCCGCGGCGGCGCTGCCTGTGATTCGTGCCCATCAAGCGGCGAAAGCCGCCTAGCGATCCGATAACGGAGGTGTGCGAAAATGGTCGTAAACGAGAAGCCTGTGATCGTCGCGGTCGATGATTCGCGCGAGATGCTCGACATCCTGAAGACGGTGGTGGCGGATGCCGGCTATCGCTTCTTTGGCGCGGCCGGCGCCAAGCAATGCCTGCGCCTCGTCGGCGACGTGCGGCCGGATTTGATCTTGCTCGACATCCAGATGCCCGAGACCGACGGTTTCGAGTTCTGCCGCCAGATTCGCGCGATCGAATCCTGGCGCGACGTGCCGATCGCCTTTCTCACAGCGCGGCGCACGGCGCAAGACGTCAAGGCCGGCATCGCGGCCGGCGGCAACGACTTCATCAGCAAGCCGTTCGACGCGAAAGCGCTGATGGCGCGCATCGATCGCTGGGTGGCGCGGCGCAACGACGCGCGCGCGATCGATGCCTAATAGAAACCGTTTTGCTCAGGTTTTTTTGTCGAAGCGCGCAAAGAGAGGCAGCGCGTTGAGCCGATCGACCTTGGCGCGCAAGGTCGGATCGAGATGTAGCGCGGCGAGCCCGGCATCGACGTCCTTGATTTTGATATAGGGATCGTCGGTGCCGAAGAGGATGTGGTTCGGCCCCGACAGAGCGTCGACGCCCGCCCAGGACCACGGGAAATAGGCGCTCGCCGTATCGACATAGACCTTCTTCAACTCGTAGATCGGGCCTTTGGGCGCGCGCGCCTTCATCTTCGGATTGCGGAAGCTCCCCGAGATGCGGCCCGCCAGCATCGGCAAGGTGCCGCCGCCATGCGAGAAGATCCATTTGATGTCGGGATATTTCGCGAGCTGGCCGCTGTAGAGCAGGCTGGTGATGGTGCGCATCGTATCGAACGGGAACTCGAGCACCGCCGAGACGACGTCCGGCATCATCTGGCCGCAGCATTGCGGTTGCGTCGGATGGACGAAGGCGACCGCCTTGCGGCGGTTGAGCTCCGCCAGCACCGGATCGAAGCTCTCATCGCCGAGATATTTTCCCGCATAGCTCGGCGCGAAACGCACGCCGTCGGATTTGAGCGTGTCGAGCACATAGGCGATCTCGGCGAGGGTCGTGTCGACATTCGGCAGCGGCATCATGCCGAAACAGCCGAAGCGGCCGGGGTGATCGACGGTAAGCTTCGCCAGCCATTCGTTGCACGAGCGGACGACCCCCGCGAAATCGCCGGGCAGGCGGCCGTTCAAATCGGGGCTCGAGACGATCGCCGTCTCGATGTGATAGCGATCCATATCGGCGAGCGCCGATTGCAGCGACCAGGTGCCGGTGTCGAGCGGCGAATGGAAGGTCGCGTTGCCGGCGTTCATCCAATCGACATAGGCCGGCGGCGGCACATGATGATGCACGTCGATCCGTCGCGGCTTGTAGGCGGCCTCGGCAAGCGCGTCACGCGGCGCTAACGCCCCGGCGCCGATCGCGCCGATACTTGCGAGGAATTGCCGCCGCTGCCAGAGATCGTTGCTTGCCATCGTTTCCCCCGATCCGGCGCGGACGATGCCGCGCCGATGTTGCTGGGAGGATGATAGCGCGCGAGCGCCTCAAGTGAACACGTAGTCGCCGGTCTGATGAAGCGCGGCGGCGGAGACATGCTCGAGCGTCGTGACGAGGATCGGGATCTGCGTGCTCGGCCCTTGCGGATCGACATAGAC
>DATGLO010000264.1:0-2092 GCA_035294105.1 Allostellaceae bacterium | reverse complement strand
TGCCGGCGGCCTGGCTGGTGGAGCGCACCGATCTCAAGGGCAAAGCCGCCGTGCTGACCGTGATGACCTTGGGCCTGTTGATCCCGGGCTTTGCCACCGCGATGGGCTGGCTCTTTCTGATGCATCCGCGCATCGGCCTTTTCAACGCGCTCGCGACGCAACTCTTGGGCTTCCGCAGCGCGCCCTTCAACATCGCCAGCATCGTCGGCATGGGCTGGGTGCAGGGCCTCACCCTCGCGCCGATCGGCTTCATCATGACCGCGGCCGTGCTGCGGGCGATCGATCCGACGCTCGAGGAATCCGCGCAGATGGCCGGCGCGGGATTGATCGCGATCATGCGCCGCGTCGTCCTGCCGCTCGCCTGGCCCGGTATCCTCGCCGCCGGCATCTATATCTTCACCATCGGCTTTGCCGCGTTCGACGTGCCGGCAATCATCGGCTGGTCGAACAAGATCTTCACCTTCTCGACTTATCTCGTAAACGAGCTGCAGCCCGCCGACGGCTTGCCCGAATACGGACCCGCCGCGGCGCTCTCGACGGTGATGATTGCCCTCGCCGGTTTCTTGAGTTGGTGGTACGGCCGGCTGCAGAGCCAGGCGCACCGCTATCAGGTCGTCACCGGCAAAGCCTATCGCCCGCGCATCCTCACCCTCGGCAAGCGCGCTGTCTGGGCTTGGGGTTTTCTCGGCGTTTATTTCACCCTGGCAAAGCTGCTGCCGCTCGCGGTCGTCGTCTGGGCGGCGATCTTGCCGTATTTCCAACTGCCCTCGGCGGCGGCGCTCGCTTCGATGTCGCTCGTCAATTTCCACGCCATCCCGTGGGACATCGCCTTCGTCGCCGCGCGCAACACCTTCATCCTGACTGTCGCCACGCCCACGGCGACCCTGGCCCTCGCGATCGCGTTTTCCTGGGTGGCGCTGCGCTCGAAAGTCCCCGGCCGCGGCATCTTCGACTTCATCGCTTTCCTGCCGCATGCGATCCCGAACATCGTCTTCAGCGTCGGCGTGCTGCTTTTCGTGATCTATGCGGTCCAGCGCGTCCTGCCGCTTTACGGCACGCTGTCGCTGCTGCTCATCCTCTTCGTCATCGCGCGATTGAGCTATGCGACGCGCATGACGAATGGCACGCTCATCCAGGTGCACCGCGATCTTGAGGAAGCGGCGACCATGAGCGGCGTCGCCGCCGGCACGGTCGTCGTTCGCGTGCTCTTACCCTTGCTGCGGCCGACCTTGATCTATGCCTGGCTCTGGACGGCGCTGTTGACCTTCCGCGAGCTGACCCTCGCCGTGCTGCTGACGACGCGCGACAATCTCACCCTGCCGGTCGTCGTCTGGAGCATCTGGCAGGACGGCTATTTCGGCCGGGCGGCGGCGATCACGCTGCTGCTGATGGCCATGATGGTCCCGCTCATCGGCCTCTATTGGTGGGCAATGCGGCGCACCGGCTTGCGCGAAGGCGCGTAAAGCTATTTGAGCCGCTCGATCAGCGCTTGGGCCGCCGCCGGCGCGCGCACTTTCGCGCCCGAAATCATATAGACGAAGACATCGCCGCGTTTCGCCCACGCGCGGGCACGTTTCGCCCAATTGTCGAGCTCGGCTTCGGTATAGCCGGTCTCGACCTCTTCCTGCGTGCCCATCAGCCGCGCATAGGTGAAATCGGCGGTCTCGGCATCGAATTCGGGAAATTCGTCGCTGTCGGCAAAGCAAAGCGCGACGTTGTGGCGGCGCGCCATGTCGTAAAAGCGCTCGTCCTTGAAGGTCGGGCTTCTGAGCTCCAGCGCATGGCGCAACGGCAAGCCTTTCACCTCGCGCGGCAAGAGCTTCAAGAACGCCCCGAAATCCTCAGGATCGAACTTCTTCGACGCCATGAATTGCCAGTTGATCGGCCCGAGCCGGTCGCGCAGCTCGTGCATGCCTTGGCCGATGAAGCGCTCGACCGATTCCGCGGCGCCGGCGAGCTCGCGGCGATTGGTGCAATAGCGCGAGGCCTTCACCGAGAAAACGAAACCCGGCGGCGTCTCGTCGCGCCACTTCGCCCAGCTGTCGGGCTTGAACGTCGAGTAGTAGGTGCCGTTGATCTCGATCGAGGTCAG
>DATGLO010000263.1:0-3512 GCA_035294105.1 Allostellaceae bacterium | reverse complement strand
CCCAGACGACGGCCGAGAGAATATGGAAGAAGAGCAGGAAGGGGATCATGGCGCGCGGAGTTTAGCAGAATTTACGTCGTCGTCGCTGCGAAAGCGGGCACGCGGGCTTAGAGCGCATCGCAAGCCCCCTGGCTCCCGGCTCGCGCTTCGTTTGGCCGGGACGACGATCAAAAATTTCGCGCACTATTCTTTCAGCCGCGCGAGCAACTGTGCCTGCGTCTCGGCCGGCAGCGTTTCGATCGCTTCGCGAAGCGACTTCAGGCGATTGCGCAGGGCGTAAACCTGATCGAGCAGGTTGAGGATCACCGGCATCGACTCCGGCTCGATCGACAACTCGTGGCGCAGCTCGACGATGAGATGGACGCGCGCGACATCGATCTCGTGAAAGACATAGCCGCTCGCCATCCGCTCGGGCAGAACCCAGCGCGCTTCGATCCATTCTTCGAGCTCGTCGGCTCTGACCCCGCGTACTTGGCGCAGCACGGCATCGAAGTCGATCATGGTTACATCCCCTTGCGCGGATCGTAAGGATGCTTCGCCGCCCAGTCCTTGAGGAAGGTGTCGAGCTCAGCATCAGCCCCGCTCGGCAGCACCACCTTCAAGGTCACGAGCTCGTCGCCCCGACCCGCGACGCCCTTGCCCTTGAGCCGCAGCACCGAGCCGGTGTTCGAATGCGGCGGCACGGTCATCGTCACGGCGCCGGTCGGCGTCGGCACCGTGACGCGGCCGCCGAGCACCGCCTCGCCGAGTGTCACGGGCAGCTCGAGCAAAATGTCGTCGCCTTCCCGCTTGAATAAGGCGTGCGGGGCAATGTGTATCCCGATCAGGGCGTCGCCCGCCGGCCCGCCGCCAAGGCCCGGTCCGCCCTGGCCGGCAAGCCGCAAGACCTGACCGTCGCGCACGCCGGCTGGGATCGTAACGTCGAGGCTCTTTCCCGGCGCGAGCTCCAAGCGTCGCTTGGCGCCGTTGACGGCGTCGAGAAAATCGACCGTCAGCGCATATTGCCGGTCGGCACCGCGCATGCGGATGGTCGCGCCTTCGCCGCGCGCCCCTTGGTTGAAACCGCCCGCTTGTCCGAAGCCGCCGCGGCCGAAGAATGAGAACAGATCGTCGAGGTCTTCCGGCGCCACGCCCTCTTGCGCGCGATATTTCGCGCCCGGCGCGGCTTCGGCGAAGTCTTGATAGGAATAAGCGCGCGGCTTCTCGTTGCCGCTTTCGTCGATCTCGCCGCGATCGAACTTGGCGCGCTTATCGGCATCCGATAGCAGGTCGTAGGCCGCCGCGATTTCCTTGAACCGGGCTTCCGCCTGCTTGTTGCCGGGATTGAGGTCGGGGTGATGCTTCTTGGCGAGCCCGCGATAGGCTGCGCGGATTTCGTCCGCCGTCGCCTCTTTCTTGACCCCCAGCACCTCGTAGGGATTTCGTGCAGCCATGGGCGATTCCATATAGGCAATCCGAGCCTCCGTCCCAAGGGCTCGTTGCTATTCGCCGGGTGAGCGCGTATCGTCCCGCCGTCATTGGGGAGTAGCCGCCCGGCGCCCCAGCCGGGCCTTGCGTCAACACACTTGGCGGCGATCGCGATCGCGCCGTGGCGCAAGGGGCCTCATTCGCAGGGCATTGGCGAGACCAACGGATGATCCTCCGTCACCGAGCGGGAGGAGCAGCCGTTGCGTTGTGCCGGCTCGGATGGGACGCCGCCCGCGATGGAAGCTTTTCTGGTTGCGCTTGGCAGTGTCGCCGTCGCCGAAATCGGCGATCGCACGCAGCTTTTGTCGCTGGCGCTGGCCGCGCATTACCACAGGCCCTGGCCGATCATCTCGGGGGTGCTCGTTGCCACCATCGCGAACCACGCGGTCGCCGGTTTGCTCGGTCGCTGGTTCGGGCATTTCCTCACGCCTACCGTGCTGGATGTCACGGTCGGGATCAGCATGATCGCGATGGCGCTCTGGGTGCTGCGCCCCGATACGCTGAGCGGCGCGCGGACCGATGTGAGCAGCCGCAGCGCGTTCTTCGCGACGCTCGTCGCGTTCTTCATTGCCGAGATCGGCGACAAGACGCAGATCGCCACCCTCGCCCTTGCCGCCGCCTATCCCAATCTCGTCGCCGTTGTCGCGGGCACCACCACCGGCATGCTGATCGCCAATGTGCCGGCGATATTTCTCGGCGATGCGCTCGCGGGCAAGCTGCCGATCCGGCAAATGAATTATGTGGCGGCGGCGATCTTCGGCGTGATCGGCATCGTGTTCATCATCCGCGTGCTGGTGTGACCGCTACGCGGCGTGCTTCTCGACCCAGGCGGCGAAAGCTTCGAGGAACTTCGTCAGAAAGCCGCGCGTGCCGTCATTGGCGATCTTTCCGCCGGGATCGAACAGCTTGTCGGCCCCGCCGATATAGGCCTCCGGCTGTTGCAGCGCGGGCATGTTGAGGAAGACGAGGCTCTGGCGCAGATGGTGATTGGCACCGAATGCGCCGATCACGCCGGGCGAAACGCTGACCACGGCGGCCGGCTTCTTGTCCCAGGCGCTCTGCCCGTACGGCCGCGAGCCGACGTCGATCGCGTTCTTGAGCGGCGCCGGAACCGAGCGATTGTATTCCGGCGTCACGAACAGCACGCCGTCCGCTTTCTTGATGCGTTCGCGGAATGCTTTCCATTCCGCCGGCGGGTTGGCGTCGAGATCCTGGTTGTAGAGGGGCAATTGGCCGATCTCGACGATCTCGAGCTGAAGCGGGGCCGGGGCCAGCTCGCGGAGCGCATTCGCCATTTTGCGATTGAACGACTCTTTACGCAGGCTGCCGACGATAACGACGATGTCCTTAGCCATGCTGGATTGCTCCTCGGTTAACTGCCGGCCGCAAGGCCGGCCAGACGCTCGCTTTCCATCCAAAGCCGCTCGGCGTCGGCATCGTTCCGTGCCGGCGCGTCGGCCTGACGTTCGCGGCATTGATCGAAATAGCTTCCGGTGACGCCGGCGACATCGGGGGAGGAAGCAAGATAGACCGGTGTCTCGGCGCCGCGCTCGACCGAAATTGCCGTCAGCCGCTTGCCGATCGCGATCGCCCAGCCCCACCAGCCGCGATTGTTGTCGCCAAAGCTCGTCGCGACGAAACCGGGGTGGAGGCAATTCGCGGTGACGCCAGTGCCTGAAAGGCGACGCGCCAGCGCGCGGGTGAATAGGATGTTCGCGAGCTTCGAGCGCTTATAGGCCTTCAAGCCGTTGTAACCGCGCGCGGTCTGAAGATCGGCGAAATCGAGCCGAGCACCACGATGCGCTTCGGACGCGACGTTGACGATGCGCGCCGGCGCCGATGCGATCAGACGCTCGCGCAACAGCGCGGTCAGCCGGAAATAGCCCATGTGGTTGAGCGCAAAAGTATGCTCGAGCCCGTCTTCGGTCGTCATGCGCCGCTCGAAGAACCCGCCCGCATTGTTCAGCAGCACATCGATACGCGGCGCTGTTGCAAGCAATTCGGAGGCGAGGCGCTGGATGTCGCCGCGCCGCGAAAGATCGGCA
>DATGLO010000262.1:0-3977 GCA_035294105.1 Allostellaceae bacterium | reverse complement strand
CTCGACGGCGTCGCGCGCGGCCAGGCCGCGCTGACGGGCGAGGGCTTGGTCGGCCGCGTTGCGGAAGTCGGCACGCGCACGGCGCGCGTGCTGCTGCTGACCGACCTCAACTCGCATATTCCGGTCGAGCTCGAAGACACGCATCAGCACGCGGTGCTCGACGGCGACAATTCCGAGCAGCCGCGGCTCGTCTATCTGCCGCAGAATGTCGAAGTGAGCGTCGGCGAGCGCGTCGTCACCATCGGCGCGGGCGGCGTATTTCCGCCGGGGCTGCCGGTCGGCGTGGTCGCCTCGGTCGCGAATGGCGTCATCCGCATCGAGCCCTATGCCGAGCTGTCGCGGCTTGAGGTTCTGCGCATCGTCGATTTCGGCCTTTCGGGCGTGTTGCCGCAAAGCGCCGTGCCGCCGCCGCGCGCGCCCGGCAAGCCGGCGAAAGGCGCCGTCGATGCGGCGCTGCGTTGAACGGGTGACGAGGCCATGCCGATCGCCGTCCAACGCGATATCGGCTATCCGGGCCGGTTGGTGCCGTTTCTGACGACGGTGCTGTTTGCCTTCTTCTCGATTGTACCGCTGAACCTGCCGGGCTTTGCCGTGGTGATGCCGGCCTTCGCCCTGATGGCGGTGTTCCACTGGACGGTCTATCGGCCCGACCTGCTGCCTTTAAGCGCCGTCTTCGTCAGCGGCTTGCTGCTCGACCTGCTCAACGGCACGCCTTATGTCGGCCTCTCCGCGCTGGTGCTGTTGCTCGCGCGCGCTGCGGTGATGGGCCAGCGCAAGTTCTTCGTCAATCGTACCTTCGCGGTGGTGTGGCTTGGTTTCCTGGTTCTTGCCACCGCGTTCTTCGTGCTGTCCTGGGCGCTCGTCTGCGCCGCGCGTGGCGCGCTCATCGATCTGCGGCCTTTCATCTTCCAGGCGGTGCTCACCGTCGCCTGCTATCCGGCGGCAAGCTATGTCCTCGCGCGGGTGCAGCGCGCCTTCCTCGTCAAAGCTTGAGCAATGGCGAAAAAGGACAAGGATCGCAGCAAGCTGCTCACGCGCCGCGCGGTCTTTATCGCCGGCGGTCAGCTCGGCCTGCTCGGCGCGTTGGTTGGCCGGCTCTATTACCTGCAAGTGGTCCAGTCGGACCGCTACGTCATGCAGTCGGACGAGAACCGGATCAATATCCGCCTCTTGGCGCCGCCGCGCGGCCGCATTCTCGATCGGTTCGGCGTGCCGCTCGCCGCCAACAAGCCGACCTTCCGCGCCGTGCTCGTCGCCGAGCAGGCCGGCGATATCCAGGCGACGCTCGATGCGGTCGCGACGTTGATCCCGTTGACCGAGGCCGACCGCCGCCGCGTGCAGCGCGACATCAAGAGCAAGCACAGCTTCGTGCCGGTGGTGCTGCGCGAAGATCTGAGCTGGGACGAGATGGCACGCATCGAGGTCAATACGCTCGAGCTGCCCGGCGTCTCGATCGAGCAGGCGCTGACGCGCTATTACCCATTCGGCACCGAGATATCGCACACCGTTGGCTATGTCGCCGCGGTTTCCGAGGAAGATCTCAGCAACGACGATCCGCTCTTGGAGTTGCCCGATTTCCACATCGGCAAAAGCGGCATCGAGAAGGCCTACGATCTCGATCTGCGCGGTACCGCCGGGACCAGCGAGGTCGAGGTCAATGCGTTCGGCCGCGTCGCCCGCGAGCTCGCGCGCGAAGAGGGGCTCCCGGGTCAGGATATCGCCCTCTCCATCGATATGGAGCTGCAAGACCTGGCGGTGAAGCGCTGCACGGCGCAAGGCAGCGCGTCCTGCGTCGTACTCGATGCCTGGACCGGCGAAGTGCTGGTGATGGCGTCGACGCCGGGCTTCGATCCCGGCGCGTTCTCCGCTGGCCTTACCCCCGCGATGTGGCAGCAGCTGATCAGCGATCCGCTCAACCCGCTCAATAACAAGGCGATCAGCGGCACTTACGCGCCCGGCTCGACATTCAAGCTGCTGGTTGCGATGGCGGGGCTCGAGAACGGCGTTCTCACCGCCGATACCGAATTCTTCTGTCCGGGCACGTTCCAGCTCGGCAACGCGCTGTTCCATTGCTGGAAGAAAGGCGGACACGGCACGCTGTCCTTGAAGCGCGCGATCCCCGAGTCCTGCGACGTGTTCTTCTATCACACCGCCGACCTCCTGGGCATCGACAAGATCGCGGCGATGGCCAACCGTTTCGGCCTCGGCGTGAAGCTCGGCATCGACATTCCCGGCGAAAAGGTCGGCATCATTCCGACGCGCGCCTGGAAGATGGCGACGACGGGCGTGGCGTGGCAGCGCGGCGAGACCATCAGCTGCGGCATCGGCCAGAGCTTCGTCTCGGTGACGCCGCTGCAGCTCGCGACCTACACCGCGCGCCTCGTCACCGGCCGAGCCGTGCTGCCGCGCCTCGCGCGCAAGCAGGGCGTGATGACCGCGTCGAGCCCGCTGCCGACCGGCATCGATCCCGATTTCGAGCCCCTTGGCGTGCAGGATGCACATCTCGAGCTCATTCGCAGCGGCATGTTCGATGTGGTCAACACGGTGCACGGCACCGCCTATAGCGCCCGCATCACCGATCCGACGATGCTGATGGCGGGAAAGACCGGCACCGCGCAGGTCCATCACTACAGCGAGGCCGAGCGCGAGCACGGCCATCTGACCGGACAAAGCGTACCGTGGAAGGAGCGCGACCATGCGCTGTTCGTCGGCTTCGCGCCCTTCAACGCGCCGCGCTATGTTTGCGCCGTCGTCGTCGAGCATGGAGGCGCGAGCGGCGGCGAGGGCGGCGCGGTCGCGGCGCCGATCTGCCGCGACGTGCTGCTCGAAGCGCAAAAGCGCGATCCGCTTCATCGCGTGCCCGACCAGCTGTTCGGCGCGCCGCCGACGACCCTCGCTTCGGGCTGAGCGATGGCGCAATCGATCCTCGATCGCGACACGGCGCGGCCGACCCTCGCGCTCAAAGTGCTCGGCATCAATTGGGGCCTGTTGCTCCTTCTGGTCTGCATCGCCGGCATCGGCTTCGCCATGCTCTATTCCGCGGCGAACGGCCACTGGGAACCCTGGGCGAGCAAGCAGGCGGTGCGCTTTGCCGTCAGCGTCGGCATCACGATCTTCGTCGCCACCGTCGATCTACGCTTCTGGCTGCGCGCGGCCTACGCAATCTACATCGGGGTGATGCTGCTGCTTGTCGCGGTGGAAATTCGCGGCGCCGTCGGCATGGGCGCTCAGCGCTGGATCGATCTCGGCGTCATCCAGCTCCAGCCTTCCGAGATGATGAAGATCGCGTTGGTGCTCGCGCTGGCACGGTATTTCAGCAATCTTTCGGTCGAGGAGATCGGCCGGCCGGTGCGGCTGATCATACCGGCGCTCTTGGTGCTCTTGCCGGCCGGGCTGGTGTTGAAACAACCCGATCTCGGCACCGCTATGATGCTTGTCCTGTCGGGCGGCGCGATCTTCTTTCTCGCCGGGGTGCGGTGGTGGAAATTCGTGCTGGTGATGCTGGGCGCAGGCGGCGCCGCGCCGGTCGCCTGGCGCTTCATGCGCGATTATCAGCGCAACCGCATTCTCAACTTCCTCAATCCCGAGAACGACCCGCTCGGGGCCGGTTATCACAGCCTGCAATCGAAGATCGCTATCGGCTCCGGCGGGCTTTTCGGCAAGGGCTTCATGATGGGCAGCCAAGCCCATCTCGACTTCCTGCCGGAGCGGCAGACCGACATGATCTTCACCATGTTGGCGGAGGAATTCGGCCTTGTCGGCTGTGTCGTCGTGCTGGGGCTCTATCTGCTCGTCTTTATCTATGGCTTCGCTATCGCGTTCCGCAGCCGCAGCCATTTCGGGAGGCTGCTCGCACTCGGCCTCACCATCAACGTGTTCCTCTATGTCTTCATCAATGCCGGCATGGTCACGGGCCTGCTGCCGATCGTGGGCGTGCCGCTGCCGCTGATTTCCTACGGCGGTACGTCGATGCTGAC
>DATGLO010000261.1:0-5727 GCA_035294105.1 Allostellaceae bacterium | reverse complement strand
CAGATCGCGACCTTGACGGTGCGTAACAGCGCCGGCGAAATGGTGCCGCTCGGCACGCTGGTGAATGTCGAGCCGGTGACCGCGCCCGCGCTCATCAGCCTCTACGATCTCTATCCGGCCGCGACGATCCTCGGCCAGCCCGCGCCGGGCTTCAGCTCGGGCGAGGCGCTGACCTTGATGGATCAGCTCGCCGCCAGCGTCATGCCGCCCGGCACGGCCAGCGAATGGACCGCGATGTCGTATCAAGAGCAGCTGGTCGGCGGCCAGATCTATATCGTCTTCGCGCTGGCGATGCTGCTCGTCTATCTGCTGCTCGCCGCGCAATACGAAAGCTGGATTGCGCCGCTCGCCGTCGTGCTGTCGGTGCCGCTGGCGCTCGTCGGTCCGGTGCTGCTGTTGCAGGGGCTGGGTGTCGCCAACAATCTCTACACGCAGATCGGCTTGGTTCTGCTGGTCGCGCTGGCGGCGAAGAACGCGATCCTCATCGTCGAGGTGGCACGTCAGCGACGCGTCGAAGGGAAAGAGATCATCGAGAGCGCGCTCGCCGCTGCCGAAACCCGGTTCCGGCCGATTTTGATGACATCTTTCGCCTTCATCCTCGGCATGTTGCCGCTCGTCTTCGCGAGCGGCGCCGGCGCCAATTCCCGCAAATCGATCGGCATTTCGGTGGCGAGCGGCATGCTCGCATCGACCTGCCTCGCGGTGCTGTTCGTGCCGTCTTTCTTCGTCGTGCTGCAGGGTTTCGAGGAACGCCGCCGGACGCGCGCTACGCGGCGAGCGGCTGCAGCACGGGAGGCAGCTCCTCCTTCTTCAGGCCCATCAGCTTGATCGCGGTGCGGGCGAAGACGCTTGACCTATAGTAACATATAGGTTACCATTTTCTCGCTTGGCTAAAGTCGTCGAGTACATTCGCGCCGACGGTTCGAACCCCTTTAAAGCCTGGTTCGAAAGTTTACACGCGCAAGCGGCCGGCAAGGTTGCGACGGCGGTCGTCAGACTGGAAGCCGGCAATACGTCGAACGTGAAATGGATCGGCGCGATCGCCGAGCTTCGCATCGATTGGGGACCGGGTTATCGGATCTATTTGGGCAATGATGGGCGCGAACTTGTCATCCTGCTCGGCGGCGGAACCAAGCAGCGTCAGCAAGCGGATATCGGGCGCGCGAAGGCTCTCTGGGCCGAATACAAGGTGCGGAAGGCCGAGAGCGCAAGAAAGAGGAAAGACAAAGGCTAAATGGCTCTAAAGCGAGAGTTTCGGCGAACGGTCGTCGAGCGCGTCCGGCGCGAGCCTGACTTCGCCAAGGCGCTGCTGGATGAAGCGGCGACCGTCTTTCTCAACGGCGAGACCGACACGGCGCGTCTATTGCTGCGCGACCTCGTGAACGCGACGGTCGGATTCGAAGCATTGGCAGCTGCAACCAAAAAACCGGCAAAAAGCCTACATCGCATGCTTTCGCAGAACGGCAATCCCACGATGGATAACCTTGCGGCGATCCTGAACGTGCTGCGCAAAAAGCTGCGTGTCGAAATGCAGGCGCATGCGGTCAAGGCAGCTTAGGCCGCGCAATAATGCGTTCTAAGCCGCAAGCGGCTGCAGCACGGGAGGCAGCTCGTCCTTCTTCAGGCCCATCAGCTTGATCGCGGTGCCGGCGAAGATCTGCGCGCGCTGCGCTTCGGTCACCGGCAAATCCTTGACGAGCTGGATGGCGCGCGGCTTCAGCCAAGTGAGCGGCGGCGCGTCGCTGCCATAGAGCACGTGATCGACGCCGACCGTCTCCGCCGCGCATTTCGCGGCGGGGAGGGCGTAGCAGGCGAGATCGAGATACATCTTTTTCAAGTAATGGCTCGGGGGCGCCTTGATGAGAAGCGGCGAATAAGAGCCGAGAAAGCTGTCGTCGCGCATCTCGTAGGCGTAATCCATGCGACCGATGACTTCGGAGATGCCGCCGCCCAAATGCGAGCCGACGATCTTCGCTTTGGGAAAGCGTTCGAGGATGCCGCGCACGATGAGGCGTGCGAGGCACAGCATGTTGTCGGCGGGCCGGCCGATCGAAGAGTTAAGGCCGTAATTGCGCATGCGCTCTTCGCCGTAGGCGCTGGCCGGCGGGTGGATGAAGACGGGCTTGTCGTATTGCGTCAGCACTTCCCAAAAGCCCGTCGCCTCGTCGTCGTCGGGATAGGTCTTCCACATGCTCGAGGTGATGAAAACGCCTTTGAGCTTCAACTGCGTCCAGGCGCGTTCGAGCTCCTTGTTGAAGGCGTCGCCCGCGGTCGGCACGGTGGAGGCGAAGCACACGACCTTGCCGCGGTATTTCTCTTGGATACCGGCGGCGCGGTCGTGCCAGGCTTTGAGCGTGTCGAGCGCTTTCGCCTTGTCGTAATCCTTGAGCTGGTGGATCGAATCGGTGACGACCGACAGCGCGATGTCGGTCTTTTCGTGCGCATCGATGACATTTTCGATCGTCAGCGGACAATGGCCTCGCCAGTGCGGATCGAGCGTGTCCTCGGGCGGGATGACATGGGTGTGCCATTCGACAATCGGCTGCATCGTGCTCTCCGCAGTTTCGCCCGAATTCTAAGGCTTCATCCTCGCTCCGACAACGCGGCGGCTATAGTGACGGAATGAACGGCAAGCGAAGAAAAGGGCGGCTCGCCGCGGTTTTGCTCATTTTGGCGCTCGCCGGCTGCGCCGCGGCGAATGTCGAGCCTGATTTTGCGACCAAGCCCTATGTGCCGTTCAATCGCGAGGACGCGGTCGCGATCGCGCTGCGCGAATGGCGGCTCTTCGGCTCGCTCACGGGCGATCAGCCGGAAGCCGCGCAAAAGCCCGAGCGCGTGCCCGGGCTCTGGGAGCGCGTCGGCGAATATTGGTGGCTCGGTCTCAATGGCGCTGGCCGCGAGGCGCGCTGGACGGGCAAGCATGACGAGAACGGCCGCGTCTTTCCCGCCTGGGACGATGAGCGCTACGCCTGGTCGGCAGCATTCATCTCTTATGTCATGCGCATCGCCGGCGCCGGCGATCGTTTCCCCTATGCGCCTAACCATGCCGCCTACGTCAACGCGGCGGCGGAAGGAACGTCGCCGATCCTCAAGCTCCATCCGCCGCGATCCTATGCGCCGAAGCCCGGCGATCTTCTCTGCTTCGGCCGCGAATGGGCCGCGGGCCTCACCGCTGCCAGCCTGCCGACACGCGGCTACTGGCCCGGCCATTGCGCGCTCGTCGTGGCGACGCGGCCCGGCGCCATCGATGTTGTCGGCGGCAACGACCGGGATGCGGTGACGATGGACCATCTCACCGTCGGCCTCGACGGCAGCCTCACGAGCGCTGACGGCGCCCTATCCTGGCCGATCGTCATCGAGGTGCGCTACGACGCCGAGACCGATCCCGCCGGCTAGTCGCAGATAATTCCGAACTGTTGTCGCGCTCGCGCGTTTAAAGTCGCCCGGGCCCCGGAGTAACTTGCGTGCTCAACCGTCTTCGACTCGCCTACGAAGCCATTGCGCCCATCAACCTGACCAGCCCTCTCGTATTGGTGGATATCGGCGCAGCTTACGGCATCCAGCCGAAATGGCGCCGGCACCGGCATCAAACCCGCCCGGTGATGTTCGAGCCGAACCCGGCCGAGGCAGCGCGGCTTCGCGCGGGCGACAGCATCGTGATCGAGCATGGCCTCGCAGCCGACATTGGCGTCTACATCCTCAATATCGCCCATTGGAGCGGCTGCTCGTCGATGCTCGAGCGCGACCCTGAAGCGCTCAGCGGCTACAAAATCGCGCCGCTCTATGTGCCCGAGCAGCAGGTGACGATCGAATGCCGGCGGTACGACGAACTTTATCGCGACGGGAAGGTGCCGGTGCCCGACGCGATCAAGGTCGACGTCGAAGGCTACGAGTATGAGGTGCTATCGGGCTTTGGCGATCTCCTTCACCAGGTGCTCGGGGTCGAGGCGGAAGCGTGGTTCTACCCGATCTTCAAGGGGCAAAAGCTGCTGTCCGACCTTGTCGCGTTCCTCGCCCAGTTCGATCTGCGGCTGCGCCGGCTCGAAAAGGTTCCCGGCTTCGAAGGCGATCTGGTATGCGTCAACGCCTTCTTCACCCGCGGCAAAGCGCGCCAGCCGCGCCTGACGCCCGAGCGGCAGCGGAAATTCGCGCTCATCGAGCGCGTCTGGTCGCTCGACCGGGTTTAGCGCGCCGGGCGCCTACAAGGTCTCGCGGAAGAACGCGAGGTAGCGCCGCCACGCGTCTTCCGACGCTTCGGGTCGATAGCGCTCGTCGGTGAAGTTCTGGAACGCGTGCGCCGCGCCGTCATAGGCGTGGAATTCGTGCTTCTTGCCGAGCCGCGTCAGCTCCTTGTCGATCTCGGCCATATCGGCGGGGCTGGGGTTCTTATCCTCCTTGCCGAAGAAGCCGAGGATCGGGCAGCCGATGCGCGCGGCGCGGGTCAGTGCCGGCGGCTTGCCGCCGCGCGAATGGTTGACCCCGCCGCCATAGAGCATCACCGCTGCCTTGAAGGGATAGCCGGTCGGGCCGAGGAAGGAATGCCGGCCGCCCATGCAATGACCCATAATGCCTTCGGCGCCTTTCTTGGCTTGCGGCAGCTTTTGCAAATACGCCGTTGCGGCGCGGGCATCGGCGATGACCTGGTCGTCGTCGAGGTATTTCGCCGACTCGCCGGTGTCCTCATCGGCGGGGCGGCGATGAAAGAAGCGCGGCGCACCGGCAATAAAGCCGTTGTCGTTGAGACGCTGCACCACGCTCTCGGTGAATTTGTCGAGGCCCCAGCGATGATGGCACACGACGAGGGTCGGGAAGGGACCCGCGCCTTCGGGCACGCCGAGGATCATCTCCATTTTGCCGTCGGGCGCGTCAATCGAGAGCGTATTGATCACGAATGCCTCCTCCTTGGTCCCTCAGTGTTCCGGCGTCAGCAACACTTTGCCGGTGATCTCGCGCGCGGCGACGAGGCGGTGCGCCTCGCGCGCCTGCGATAGCGGCATCACGCGGTCGATCAGCATCGTCAGCTTGCCGCGCGCGGCGGCGTCGAGCGCCGCCTCGACATCCTCGTTGGTGTGCTCGGTCGTGCCGATGACGCTCAGCATGTTCATGTAGAGCGTGCTGACGTTCAGCGGCACGATCGGCCCGCCATGCGCGCCGGCGGTAAAGAGCTTGCCGCCGCGCCGCAAAGAAGCGAGCGCCTTCGGGAACAGCTCGGGGTCGGCGATGTTCTCGAACACGACATCGACGCCGCGCTTGCCGGTCAGCTTCATCACCTCTGCGGTGAGATCCTGGGTGCGATAATTGATGCCGTGCTGCGCGCCGAGCTTCTTCGCCGCCGTGACGCGCTCATCGGCGCCGGCGGCGGCAATGATGTTCGCGCCGTAGAACGCCGCCGCCTGGACGATAATGCTGCCGAGACCGCCGGCGGCGCCCATCACCAGCGCCCAATCGCCTTCCTTCAGCTGCGCCTTGCTGCGCACCTGGTTGAAAGCGAGCGGTGCGTGGCGCGCGACCACGGTCGCGGTATTGAAATCGATAGCATCGGGAATGAGCGCGGTGATGTCTTCGTGCAGCGTGACGTATTGGGCATAGCCGCCCCAGCTATCGATGCCAAGCATCGTCATCGCCTCGCCCGGCTTGCGCATGACGCGGCGCGACGAGATGCAGACGCGGTCGCCGAGCTTCCGCGTCTTCACGCCCGGTCCCAGCGCGACCACCGTTCCGGTCGGG
>DATGLO010000260.1:0-2312 GCA_035294105.1 Allostellaceae bacterium | reverse complement strand
CGGCATGGCGGGAAGCTAGCAGAAAAGCGGGCGCGCCTTTAGAGTGGCGATCACGCGCCGTGCCCCTCGAACAACCGGGCGGCGCGATTTGGGAGGAAGAGGAACGCGTGATCGCCGGCCGTCTCTTCGCGCTCGCGCTCTTCTGCATTGTCGCCGCCGCGCCTGCGGAAGCGGAGACGGTCAAGCTCGGCCTCCTCAAGACGACGTCGAGCGCGGTCGCGGTGATCGCGATCCAGCGCGGCTATTTCGCCGACGTGAACCTCGATGCGCAGCTCGTGCCGTTCGATGCTGCGGAACCGGTCGCCGTGGCGGTCGCCTCGAACGATATCGATTTCGCCATCACCGGCCTGACCGCCGGGCTTTACGCGCTCGGCAGCCAGCTCCGCATCATCTCGGGCCATCTGCAAGAGCATCCCGGCTTCCACGCCAACGCCATCGTCGCCTCGAACAAGGCTTATGCCGCCGGCCTCACGAGCATCAAGGACCTCGCCGGCCACTCCGTCGGCGTCACGCAAATCGGCTCGTCGCTCCATTACAGCGTCGCGCTCGTCGCCGAGAAATCCGGCATCGCCCTCGACAGCCTGCGGATCGTGCCGCTGCAGTCGAACGCCAATGTCGCCTCGGCCGTGAGCGGCGGCCAGATCGACGCCGCCGCGACCTTGGGCAATTTCGCCTCGCCGGCCGTCGCGAAAGGCACGGTGAAACTGCTTGCCTGGGCGGGCGATATCGCGCCCTGGCAATTCGGCGCGCTTATCACCTCGGTCAAGGAGGCCGATCAGCATCCCGACACGGTGACGCGCTTCCTTGCCGCGATGCATCGCGCGCAGCGCGATTATCACGACGCCTTCACCGCGCCCGACGGCACGCGTCACGACGAGCCGGGCGCGGCGGCGATCTTCCGGATTCTCTCGAACTTTCTCGGCCAGACGCGCGAGCAGATGGAGCCGGCGCTCGCCTATGTCGATGGCCAAGGCCGGCTCGACGTGGAGGACGTCCTCCATCAGATCGACTGGTATCGCGCGCACGGCTTTTTGAAGAATACGGTCGACGGCTCGAAGCTGATCGACAAGCGCTTCGTCGTGCCGATGTCGTTGCGGGGGGCGGGATGACCACCGCGATAAGACTGGCGCTGCTTGCCGCGCTCGTCTGGCTTGTGCCGTGGCCGGCACCGGCCGAGACCGTGCGCTCGGGCTATTTGAAGGCGGCGCCCGCGGCGCCGATCTTCATCGCCAAGGAAAAGGGCTACTACGCGGCCGAAGGCCTCGATGTCGAACTCATCACCTTCGAGGCCGCCGAGCCCGTCGCGGTGGCCGTGGCGTCCGGCTCGCTCGATATCTCCTTGGCCGGCGCGACCGCCGGCTTTTACAGCCTCGCCGGCCAGGGCGCGATGAAGATCATCGCCGGCGCGATCCACGAAGTACCGGGTTTTCAGTCCGAGGCGGTGATCGCCTCGAACCGCGCTTACGACGCCGGCCTGACCTCGCTCAAGCAGCTGAACAACCGCTCGATCGCGGTGACGCAAGTCGGCTCGGCGCTGCATTACAGCCTCGGCCTCATCGCCGAGAAATACGGTCTCGATCTCAAATCGATCCGCGTCGTGCCGACGCAGTCGAACCCGAATTCGGTTGCCGCGGTCGCGGGCGGCCAGGTCGACGGCGCGGTCGCGCCTGTGACCTTCTTCACGCCGCTGCTCGAAAAGGGCGGCGCCAAAGTGCTGGGCTTTATCGGCGACGAGACGCCGTGGCAGCTGGGCGTCATCATCACCTCGACCAAGATGGCGAACGACCATCCCGAGACGGTACAGCGCTGGCTGCGCGCGTTCCGCAACGCCGCGCGCGATTACCACGACGCCTTTACGGGGCCCGACGGCAAGCGCGCCGATCAGCCGAGCGCGCCCACAATCCTCGCCATCATGGCGAAGTATATCGGCCAGAGCCCCCAGCAGATCGACAAGTCGATCGGCTTCGTGCCGCGCGGCGGCGAGCTCGACATCGACGACATCCGCCACCAGGTCGCCTGGTTCAAATCGCAGGGCCTTTTGAAAGACAATGTCGACGCCGATGCGATCATGGATATGCGCTATATCGTGCCGCTGTCGCCGGGGCATTAGGGGGAAACACGTGAAGCACTCTATGTTCATCGCCGCCGCGCTGCTGCTGTTCGCGCACGGCGCCGGCGCCGAGACCATCAAGATCGGCATGCAGAAGCCCGTGGGCGGACCGCTCTATATCGCCGATGCCAAAGGCTATTACGCCGCCGAAGGGCTGACGCCCGACTATGTCTTCTTCGAGGCGGGCGAGCCGATCGCCGTC
>DATGLO010000259.1:0-5496 GCA_035294105.1 Allostellaceae bacterium | reverse complement strand
GCCGCGATGGGCGTGGAACTGCTCGCCGTCGTAAGCGACGATGCCGGCGGCTTCTTGGCCGCGATGCTGCAAGGCGTGGAGCCCGAGCGCGGCGAGCGCCGCCGCTTCGGGATGGCCGAAAATGCCGAACACGCCGCATTCCTCATGCGGATGGTCGTCCTCGAGAGAGGAGGATGACGCGACGGGATTTGTGCTGAGCAACGGCTTCGGCTCGGTCATTCGGTGCCTTAAGGGCTCGCACTGAAGGTAGGGATTGGGCGGCGGAAACGCCAGAGTTGTAGACCCGATGCGACCAGTTGCGCCAGCTTATTTGCCCCGCTTCCGCCGCAAGGCTCGTTTCCGTTTTGGTGCGTTCCTGTCGCGATTTTTACCATACCGCTCGCCTCAAAACCGGCGATGCACGGCTCGAGGACGCGCCGGCGATGGCTATTTCGCGCCCTGCTGCTGCTGGATGAGGCGGTTGAGATCGCGCTGCTCGTCGGGCGTATAGACCGGCGCGGCATTGGCCTGCGGCGCAGGATTCGCCGAGGGATTGCGGAAAGCGTTGATCGCACGCTCGGCTTCTGATTCCGACGAGCTCGACGGCGCCATATTCGTCGCGGCGCGCGCCGCGCCGCCGCGCGGCAGCGGGACGAAGCTCTGCATCTTATGCGCCCCGGCGTCGAGATAGGGGATCGAGCGCGCCTCGGCAAACCAACGCGGCCGGTCCTTGCCGGTCGGCAGCATCCAGGCCAGGGCGATATAGCCGAGGCAAACGAAGATCATGCCGCGCGCCAAGCCGAAGATCAGGCCGAAGGTGCGATCGACCGGCGACAGCGAGCTGTCTTTGACGCGCCGCGCCAGCGCGTTCGAGATCATGTGCAGGATCATGAGCGCGAGGATGAACACCACTGCGGCGGCCGAGACATTGGCGATGACGCCCTTGGGCAGCACTTTCTCGAAGAGCGGCAGGACATAAGGGAAGGTGTAGAGCGCGACGAAAGAGGCGTTTATCCAGGCGGCGATCGACAAGGCCTCGCGCACGAAGCCCCGCGAATAGGCGAAATAGCCCGAAAGGATGATTACGCCGATGACGGCGAAGTCGAAGATGGTCATGGCGGCGCCGCCCCCAGAACGCGCGCCGGCTTGGGCGCGACCGCTTCGAACATCGCGACGAGCTGGCGCAGATGCGCGATCTCCCGCAAAGCGATGCCGCCGGCGTCGGGCCGTCGATCTTGTTTCGATCCGCGTCGCGCCGGTGCGATCGCCGAGGCGAAGCCGAGCTTCGCCGCTTCCTTGAGCCGCGCCTCGCTTTGCCCGACCGGCCGCACCTCGCCGGACAGGCCGATCTCGCCGAAGATGACGGTGTCGGCCGGCATGGGCTCGAGGGTCAGCGCCGAGACGAGCGCGCTCGCGACTGCGAGATCGGCGGCCGGCTCGGCGATGCGCAAGCCGCCCGCAACGTTCAGGTAAATATCGCGCGCGCCGATCGGCAGGCCGCAGCGCGCTTCGAGCACGGCCAAGACCATCGCAAGCCGGTTGCCGTCCCAGCCGACGACGGCGCGGCGCGGCGTGCCATAGCTCGTCGGCGCGATGAGCGCCTGGATTTCGACCAGCACCGGCCGCGTGCCTTCCATCCCGGCGAAGACCGCGGCGCCGGTGACTTCGCGCTTGCGGTCGGCGAGAAAAAGAGCGGATGGGTTTGGCACCTCTGCCAAGCCCCGATCCGTCATCTCGAAGACGCCGATCTCGTCGGTGGGCCCGTAGCGGTTCTTCACCGCGCGCATGATGCGGAACTGGTGGCCGCGCTCGCCTTCGAAATAGAGCACGGTGTCGACCATGTGCTCCAGAACGCGTGGGCCGGCGATGACGCCTTCCTTGGTGACATGGCCGACGAGCACGACGCAAAAGCCGCGCGACTTGGCGAGGCCGATGAGCTCTTGCGCCGACGCGCGCACTTGGCTGACCGTGCCCGGCGCGCTGTCGAGCGTGTCGAGATACATGGTCTGGATCGAATCCACGACGACCAGCTCGGGCCCGCCGGCATGGTCGAGCGCGGCGGCGATGTCGCGAATGCTGGTCGAGGCCGCGAGCTCGACCGGCGCGCGCTCGACGCCGAGGCGCGCCGCGCGCAGCCGCACCTGGTCGAGCGATTCCTCACCCGAGATATAGGCGCAGCGCAAAGCCTTGCCGCCCTTACCTTGCGCGAGCGCGGCGACGGCCTGGAGCAGCAAGGTCGACTTGCCGATGCCCGGGTCGCCGCCGACCAGGAGGGCCGATCCCGGCACCATGCCGCCGCCGCAGACCCGGTCGAACTCGGCGATTCCGGTCACGCGGCGCGGAATTTCCCGCGAGTCGCCTTGGAGGCCGGTGAATTCGAGCCTCTTGCCGCGCGCCTTGCCGCCGCCGGTTTTGGCGAGGCTGTTCGCAGGTCCGGTCGCGACGGCTTCCTCAACCAGCGTGTTCCAGCCGCCGCAAGCGCCGCACCGCCCGGCCCATTTCGAATGCGCCGCGCCGCATTGCTGGCAGACGAATCGAATCTCGCGTTTAGGCATCGAGCGAACGAGCACCCCCAGCCGCCGAGCGCACCGCGCTCGGCTTTCCTCCCCCCTCGAGGGGAAGGGTTAGGGAGGGGTGCGCTTCGCGAAAATATATCACAGAGCGCGGATTTCCATCTGGATCGGGCCCTGGGCGCGGCCGTGGATGAATTGATCGACGTAGGGATTCCCCGAGTGCTCGATCGCCGAGGCAGGGCCATCCCAGATGATGCGGCCTTTATGGACCATGGCGATGCGGTCGGCGATCTTGCGCGCGCTCGCCATGTCATGGGTGATCGAGATCGCGGTGGCGCCAAGATCCTTGACGCATTTGACGATAAGATCGTTGATGACGTCGCCCATGATCGGGTCGAGCCCGGTGGTCGGCTCGTCGAAGATGATGATTTCGGGCTCGGCGGCGATGGCGCGGGCGAGGCCGACGCGCTTCTGCATGCCGCCCGACAATTCCGCCGGCCTGAGCTCGCCGACTTCGGGGCCGAGTCCGACAGCGCCGAGCTTCGCCAGGGCGATCTCCTTCGCCGCTTTACGGTCCATGCCGCGGCCCTGGATGAGGCCAAAGGCGACATTCTCCCAGACGCGCAGCGAATCGAAGAGCGCGGCACCCTGGAACAGCATGCCGAATTTCTGCAGCAGCTTCTCGCGATGGCCTCGCGAAAGAGTCGTCACTTCCTCGCCGTCGATCTTGATCGAGCCGGCATCGGCGTCGAGCAGGCCGAGGATGCATTTCACCGTCACCGACTTGCCGGTGCCGGAGCCGCCGATGACGACGACGCTCTCGCCATGCCCGACATCCAGATCGATGCCGTCGAGCACGGTCTTGCCGCCGAAGGATTTCTTCAAACCGCGAACGGAGATTTTCGGAGAGGTGGACGACATGGGGGCCGGAGCATATCGCGCCGCAGCCGTCGCCTCAATTCAGATATCGCGTTTGGCCCGCGCCTCAGATCTTGCGGCTGTCATACGCCCATTGCAGCAGCGCCTGGCGCTGGCGCTTGCGGCAGAAGAAATCGCACGGCTCGCAGTTGCGCCGGAGCTGCGCGACGTGGCGGCGCATCGCCTTCCAGCGGCCGATCTGGCGCTCGTCCTCGCCGGGCAGGCGGCGGCCCCGATAATAGCGGCAATACCATTGGAACCAACCGCGCGGATCGTCGGGATGAAGCCAGCCCTTGCGGCGCCATTCGGCGAGCGGCTGGCTCGCGATCACGCCGAAAAAATTGAGCGCGGGATCGGCGGCGCCGACCGCGAGCTTGGCATCGGCAAACCAGCTCGGCGGAAACTCGTCGCGGCAATCGGTCATGTATTTGCCGCCGAAGACGCCGAGCTTCAGCATCTCGGCGGGCGTCAGGTCGGGCGCGAAGCCGTCATGGAACGCGCGGCCGGCCGGCGCGGCGAGGCGGTAGCGATAGCCGCGCTGCATCTTGTCGTTGACGGTGATCCAATCGCCGGTCGCCATCAGTTCCCGCGTTCGAGATTGCTGCATTCGCGCAGGAATTCGTCCTTCAGCGACTGGCTCTCGCGCATGGCGCCGTAGAGCGCGGTATTCACCATGCGGCCGGTGTGCGGCGCGCGCACGCCGCGATGCGTCTTGCACATATGGACGGCGCTGACGCGCACGGCGAGGCCGCGGGGCTGGGTTTCCTCGACCAGGAAATTGCCGATCTGCTTGACCAGCTCTTCCTGGATCTGCAGCCGCGCGGCGAAATGCTCGACGACGCGATCGTATTTCGAGAGGCCGATGATCCGGCCTTCCGGATCGGGCAGGACGCCGATATAGGCGCTGCCGTAGATCGGCATCAGATGATGGGCGCAGAGCGAGCGCACTTCGATCGGCCCGACGACGATGAGCTGATCGTAGCGCTGCGCGTTGTCGAAATCGGTGAGCCGGGGCGGCGGCGCGAAGCGGCCGCGCAGCAGCTCCTTCACGTACATCTTGGCGACGCGGTCCGGCGTCTCGCGCGTGTTGTGATCGTTGCGATGATCGATGTTGAGGATGTCGAGCAACTCGGCGAGCTTGCGGCTCGCCGCCGCGATCATCGCGGCCTCTTCGCCCGCATCGAGCGGGTGCTCGATCGATTCGTTCGCCCGCCGGTTAAGCCGCAATGCGTGAACGGTCATGTCATCTCCTTTTGCGAAGCGGGCGGTTGCGCCGGGGGGACGCAACCGCCGCTTACGCCGGCGATCAGTGGGACGCCGCCCGGAACGGCGCGGGCGCCGTCAGGGCGGTGACGAACGGCACGATCTGCCAAATCGCGCTGGCGCCGACGAGGACATAGACGAGGCGCGCGAGCAGCGAGCCGTTGCCGAAGATGGCCGCGACGAGATCGAAGCCGAAGAGCCCGACGAGGCCCCAGTTCAGCCCGCCGACGATGACGAGCAGCAGTGTGACGAGATTGAGCGATTTCATGGCTGGTTCCTGATTCCTATTCGGTTGGGGGCAGCATCACGGCGTCGATGACGTGGATCACGCCGTTCGACGCGACGATATCGGTAGCGGTGACCTTCGCGTCGTCGACCATCACCGTGCCGCCGGTCGCATTGATCTTGAGCGGCGCGCCGTTGACGGTCTTCAGCTCGTGTGCCTTGACGACGTCGGCGGCCATCAGTTTTCCGGGCACGACGTGATAGGTGAGGATGGCGACGAGCTTCGCCTTGTTCTCGGGCTTCAACAGCGTCGCCAGCGTGCCGGGCGGCAGCTTGGCGAAGGCATCGTCGGTTGGCGCGAACACCGTGAACGGGCCGGGTCCTTGCAAGGTCGGAACGAGGCCGGCGGCGTCGAGCGCCTTGCTGAGCGTGTGGAACGAGCCCGCCGCGGCCGCCATCGCGACGATGTCCTTGTCGGCGGCATGGGCGTGATCGGGAAAAGCGATGCGCGCCGCGAGCAGCGCGGCGAGGGTCAGTTTCTTGAGGATGTTTCTCATGGCGATCTCCTGGTGAACGGGAACGCCGGTTGAGTTATATG
>DATGLO010000258.1:0-4021 GCA_035294105.1 Allostellaceae bacterium | reverse complement strand
CGCCGTGCTCGCCGCAGTCGGCTACAACTTCCGCATCCTCGTCAGGTGGCTGCAGCTGCTTTTGTGCCTGATCCTGGCTGCGCTCTCACCGCGCCAAATCCCTCATTCCCCCTGAAAAGTCGGATTCTTCACGAACGACTTTTTAATTTTGGCTAGCGGGAAAATCAATTCGGTAAGCCAACGCCCGCCATCGCGTGCCGCCTTTTTCTTTCGAGAAACAAACGCCAAGGCGCGACGAAAATTCCCTGAACGCTCGGTGCGCTGGAGGGTTCTTGGCGTCTTTGCGCCTTGGCGGTTCACCTGTTCTACAGCGACGTGATCACGTTCAGCAGCGCCTGGCGCCCATTGCGCACTTCCTTGACTGCGCGCTCGAGCGCGGCCGGAAGATCGGCGGGCTTCTCGACTTTTTCGCCATAGCCGCCGCTCGCTTCGATCAGCTTTTCGAAAGCCGGCGAGGGCTGGAGATCGGCCAAGGTCATCGCATCGTCCTTCTGCTGCGCGACGCCCGTTGCATACATGCCGAGAGTCGCGCGGCGCACGGCGTTGTAGACAGCGTTGTTGTTGATCACGGTCAGCACCGGCAGCTTATGCGCCTGCCCGACCCAGTGGCACGCCGTCGGATTGGCGAACATGTAGGCGCCGTCGCCGACGGTCGAGACCACCAGCTTGTCGGGGCAAGCGAGCTTCACGCCGAGCGCCGCGCCGAGGCCCCAGCCGAGGCCGCCCGCCGGGCTCGATCCGTAGTAGGTACCGAGCTTCTCGCGCCCGCAGAGATCGGGACGCACCCAGTATTCGTTGACGATGATCGCGTCGGGACCGATCGCCTGGCCGAGGCAGTGGTTGAGATATTCGACCTTGATCGTCGGCGCCGCGGCTGCCTTGTCGACCATGCCCTTCCAGGCGCCGCGCATCGCCTTCCAGCGCTCGGCCAGCTTGCCGCGCCGCGCTACCGTCGAGGCGGCTTTGTCGGCGCCGGCTTCGGCGAGCCCCGCCTCGATCGCACCCAACGCCGCGGCGGTTTCGGCGGCGATCGAGAGATCGCTAGGGAAGTTGCGGATCGGATAACGCGAGAAAGCCGGGTCGTCGTTGATGTGGACGACCTTGCAGCCTGCGGGCGGGCTTTCCTGCGACGGATACCACGGCGCGTCGCAATCGATGACGATGATGAGATCGGCGTCGTCCAGGAGCGGCCGCGGCATGCCGCCCATATTCATCGGGTGGCTCGTCGGCAGGTTGACGTAGCGCGCATTGAACGAGACGACCGGAATGGCGAAACGCTCGGCGACGCGCGCCAGCGCCTCGGCGCCGGCGATGGTGCGGCCCGCGGCCGAGGTGATGATCATCGGCCGCTCGGCCTTGGCGATCATGCCGACGAGAGTCTTCACCGCCGCCGGATCGGGATAAGGCCGCGAGGGATGGACGCGCGGCTTTTCCGGCCGGTTCGAGGGCGGGAACATGCCGCCCAGCGCCTCGCGCGGCAGCGTCAGATAGGCCGAGCCGCGCGGCGCGGTCATCATCACTTCGAGGGCGCGCGGCACCAGCTCGTCGGCCTGCATCGGCAGGCGCATCTCGTAATCCCATTTGACGAATTCGCGCAGCATGCCGGCCTGGTCGAACATTTCCTGGCCCCAATGGATGGGGCCGCCGCGCGAGCCGAGCACGCCCTGCTCGGTGATCGGATTGCGGCCGGCCATCAACAGGATCGGCACGTTCTCGCGACAAGCATCGGCGAGGCAGTTGAGCGTATTGGCGGTGCCGACATTGGTATGGACCATGACCGCCTGAGGCTTGCCGGTGACCATGTAATAGCCGTGCGCCATGGCGACCGCGCAATTCTCATGCGTGATCACCATGGTCTTCGGGATATCGGCGCCTTTGCGCTGGGAATGGACGAGGCCTTCGATCATCGGCGCAAAATCAGTGCCGGGATTGACCAGCAGATGATCGATGCCGTTGGCTTTGAGCGAGCGCAGTAGCACCTCGGCCGCGCTTTCGGTCCCCTGCTGCCCGGTCGACGGAAACGGCGAATCGTCCATGGCGTGGCCCCTCGTTGTCGTTTGCTTATCGGGCTCGATGTTACCGCCCGCGGCTAGCCAAGCAAAGGCCGCTAAAGGCTTTGGAACTACGCGGGAAATTGCCGCAAGGTGCGCCGAATTCACCTCTTGTTAAGCATGATTGGCGAAGCTTCGGCGAGTTTCGTTGAGGTGCGAATCCCATGGAATCCATCGCCATCGCCGGACGCAAGATCGGCCTGGACGCGCCGCCCTATATCATCGCCGAGGTCTCGGCCAATCACGGCGGCGATCTCGCGCGCGCCAAGCGCATCATCGACATCGCCGCCGACAAAGGCGCCGATGCGGTGAAGTTCCAGGCCTATACGGCCGATAGCCTGACGCTCGATTGCGACCGTGCGGACTTCACCATCCGCGGCGACAATCCCTGGACCGGCCGCCGCCTGCACGCGCTCTATCAAGAGGCGGCGACGCCTTACGACTGGTTCCCCGAGCTTTTTGCGCACGCCAAAGCGCGCGGCATTGTCGCTTTCGCTTCGGTGTTCGGCATGGATTCGATCGCGCTGCTCGAAAAGCTGGGCGCACCCGCCTACAAGATCGCGTCATTCGAAGCGGTCGATTGCGAGCTGATCGCCGCCTGCGCCGCAACCGGCAAGCCGGTGATCATCTCGACCGGACTCTGCACTTTGGCCGATGTTCAGAACGCGTTCGATGCGGCGCGCAGCGGCGGCGGGCGCGAGATCGCGCTCCTGCGCTGCAACAGCGCCTATCCCGCCGATCCGGCCGAAGCCAACCTCGCCACCATCGCCGACATGATCCAGCGCTTCGATGTGCCGATCGGCTATTCCGATCACACGGTCGAGACACTGCCCGCGGCGATCGCGGTCGCTATCGGCGCCTGCATCGTCGAAAAGCACGTGATCGATACGCGCGAACCGGCGACCGCGGATTCGAGCTTTTCCTGCCTGCCCGATCAGCTCGAAGCGCTGATCAAAGTCTGTCGCGAAGCTTTCTTCGCGCGCGGCACGGTCAAATACGGCCCCTCGAAACGCGAAGAGCCGTCGATCGCTTTTCGCCGCTCGCTTTACGCCGTGAGCGATATCCGCGCCGGCGAGACGCTGACGCGCGAGAATGTGCGCAGCATCCGCCCCGGCCACGGCCTGCCGCCGCGTTGCCTGCCCGAGATCGTCGGCAAGCCGGCGAGCCGCGCCATCGCGCGCGGCGAGCCGATCCTCTGGGATGCGCTTTCATGACCCGCAACGCGCGGCGCGGCGTTTTCTTCAATCTCGACGGCATTCTCGCCGACAGCGCTGTCGCGCTGCGCGTTGCCTTCGAGCGCTTTGCCGCACCTTATGGCGCGCTGCCGAGCGGCAGCAGCGCCTTGGCCGAAATCAGCGGCCTGCCGTTGCCGATCGCCGTCGCCGCGTTGAAGCGGCAATGGGCACTGCCGCAAGGACTCGATGAGTTGATGCGCCGCTACGCGGCGCTGACGGACGCGGCCTACCTCGACATCCACCCCGCGCGCGCCGCGGCTGCGACCTTGGAGGCCGCCTTCCGCAACGGCTGGGCGGTCGGCATCGTCACCTCGCAAACCGCGACACGGACGCGCGCCTGGCTCGCGCGCACACGGCTGGCGCAATTCGTCGATATCGTCGTCGGCGGCGACGAGGTCTGCCTCGGCAAGCCCGAGCCCGAGCCCTATCGCACCGCCCTCGCCCGCAGCGGCTGCGCGCGCGAATTATCGCTGGCCGTCGAAGATGCGCCGAACGGCGCCAAATCCGCGCTTGCCGCCGGAATCCGCAGCTATGGCGTCGCCGATGCCGAGGCGACCTCGCCGGACTGGCCGGACGGCGTCAGGCTGATCGGCGCGCTCGACGAGCTCATCCCCGAGCTCGAACGCCAGCATCTCCGCCGCGTCGCCGGCGGGCGGCGCTAAAGGCCAACTCAAACGTCGAGATTGGCGACTTCGAGGGCGTTGGCCTGAATGAAGTCGCGGCGCGGCTCGACCA
>DATGLO010000257.1:0-2651 GCA_035294105.1 Allostellaceae bacterium | reverse complement strand
GGCGGCCGGCAAAGCAACGCGCAGTATCAATACACGTTGCAAGGCGACGATCTCGACGAGCTCTATGCATGGGTCCCGAAGATCACCGACGCGCTGCAAAAGCTGCCCGAGATCACCGACGTCAATTCGGATTTTCAGCAGAAAGGGCTCGAGACCCAGCTCAATATCGATCGCGCCTCGGTTGCGCGGCTGGGGCTGACGGTCGCGCAGATCGACAACACTCTCTATGACGCGTTCGGTCAGCGCTCGGTTTCGACGATCTTCAATCCGCTCAACCAATATCACGTGATCATGGAGGTGGCGCCGCGCTATTGGCAGGATCCGTCGACGCTGAACGACCTTTATATCAGCACGGCCGGCGCGATCAGCTCGGTGCAAGCGAGCAACGCTCCGGCCGGCAACGTCGTCACATCGAGCAAGAGCGCGGCGGCCTCGTCACTGCTCAGTCAGGACGCGGTCCGCAATCAAGCAACGAATTCGCTCACCGCGACCGGCAAAAGTAGCGCTTCGAACGGCGCTTCGGTCAGCACCAGCGTCGAAACAATGGTGCCGTTATCCGCCGTTGCCTCTTACGGTCCCGGGACGACCCCGCTCGCGGTCAGCCATCAGGGGCTCGCCGTCGCCTCGACGATCTCTTTCAACCTTGCCCCGGGCAAGTCCTTGAGCGATGCCACCAACGCGATCGACGCGGCGGTGCTGAAGCTCGGCGTGCCGGCGGATGTCCGCGGAACCTTCCAAGGCACGGCGCAGGTCTTTCAGGCTTCGCTCAAGAACGAGCCCGTACTGATCCTCGCCGCGATCTTGACCGTCTATATCGTCTTGGGCGTGCTCTATGAGAGCTATGTCCATCCCATCACGATCTTGTCGACCTTGCCCTCGGCAGGTGTCGGCGCCGTTCTGGCGCTGCTGATCTTCAAGACGCAGTTCGACATCATCGCGCTGATCGGCGTGTTCCTGCTGATCGGCATCGTCAAGAAGAACGCGATCATGATGATCGATTTCGCGATCGGCACCCAACGCGCCCGCAGCCTTTCGGCGCATGACGCGATCTTCGAAGCTTGCATGCTGCGGTTGCGGCCGATCCTCATGACGACCATGGCGGCCATCCTCGGCGCGCTGCCGCTGGCCTTGGGCCATGGCGAAGGCAGCGAGATCCGCCGGCCGCTCGGCATTGCGATTATCGGCGGGCTGATCGTGAGCCAAATGCTGACCCTTTACACGACGCCGGTCATCTATCTTTATCTCGACCGCTTCCGGCTATGGTGGATCGCGCATCTGGGCCGCGGCGCCGGCGCCGTGACCGGCGATGCTTTCGGGGACTAGGACATGAACCGCTCATTGACGCTTTGGCTCCTGGCCGGCGTCGCGCTGACCGCGCTCGCCGCCTGCACGGTCGGCCCGGATTATAAAAGGCCGTCGGCGCCGATCGCGCCCGCCTACAAGGAGATCGATGGCTGGAAGCCGGCAACGCCGCGCAACGCCGCGAGCGGCCAGCCATGGTGGTCGATCTACAACGATGCTGTGCTCGACGGTCTCGAGCAGCAGATCGACATCTCCAACCAGACGCTAAAAGCCAATGAGGCGGCGTATCGCGAAGCGCAGGCGATCGTCGAAGAAGCGGAAGCGGGCTTTTTCCCGACCGTCGGCCTCAGTAGCTCGGCCACGCGCGGCGGCGGCGGACCGGGCCTCGGCAAAAGCGCCGGCAGCGGCGCTTTCGCCGGCTCTAACTCCTCGGGCGCTCGCGGCGGCGGCGGCTTTGCGCAGAACACCTTTACCGCGACGGCGCAAGCAAGCTGGGTCCCCGATATCTGGGGCAGCGTGCGTCGGACGGTCGAAAGGGATGTCGCGAACGCCCAGGCCAGCGCGGCCGATCTCGCCGCCGCGCGGCTTTCGGCGCAAGCGACCTTGGCGTCCGATTATTTCCAGCTTCGGGTCGAGGACGAGTTGGCGCAATTGCTCAGCGACGAGGTCGCCGCTTTCGGCCGCTCGCTGCAAATCACGCAGAACCGCTATAAGGTCGGCACCGCCGCGAAGACCGATGTCGAATCGGCGATCGCGCAGCTCGAAAATGCCCGGGCGCAGCAGGTCGCAACCGGCATCCAGCGTGCCGAATTCGAGCATGCGATCGCGGTGCTCGTCGGCAAGCCTCCGGCGGAATTTTCGCTGGCGCCGGCGAAGCTGCCGGCGGAAATCCCGGTCACCCCGCCCGATCTTCCTTCCGAGCTGTTGGAGCGCAATCCCACCATTGCGGCCAACGAGCGGGCGATGGCCGCGGCCAATGCGAATATCGGCGTCGCCATCGCAGGCTATTTTCCCACTTTCACCTTCAACGCCTCTTACGGACAGCAGAGCAACTTGCTGCATACGTTGTTCAACGCGGCGAATAGCGTGTGGTCCTTCGGCCTCAGCAATGTGAACCTGCCGCTCTTCAATGGCGGCTTGACCGCGGCACAAGTCAGCGCCGCGCGCGCCGCTTATGACCAGACGGTTGCGACCTATCGCCAGTCGGTGCTGGCCGCCTTTCAGCAGGTCGAGGACGAGCTTGCCGCGTCGCGCATCCTCGAAGCGCAGGCCGCGGTCCAGGACCGTGCCGTCGCCGCCGCGCGCGAGGCCGAGCAGCTCGCGCTCAATCAATATCGCGCCGGTACGGT
>DATGLO010000256.1:0-5462 GCA_035294105.1 Allostellaceae bacterium | reverse complement strand
CCGGGGGCCTGTTCCCGATCGAGGAAGCGCGTCGCGACTGCGTACGCATGCTGGAATCGGGGCCGGCGGCCGGCGTCATCGGCGCACAGGCGATCTGCGCCCAGCTCGGCCTCAAGGACGCGATCGCGTTCGACATGGGTGGCACCACGGCAAAGGCCGGCGTCATCAATGACGGCCGGCCGCTGACCGCGGGCAGCGCCTTGATCGGCGGCTACGAGCGCGCGCTACCAATCCAGATCCCGATGATGGATATATTCGAGGTTGGCACCGGCGGCGGCTCGATCGCGCGGCTCGCCGAAGGGAAAGCGCTACGCGTCGGGCCGCAAAGCGCGGGCTCGATGCCCGGCCCTGCCTGCTACGGCCGGGGCGGCACCGAGCCGACAGTGACGGATGCCAATCTGCTGCTTGGCCGGCTCGATCCTGAACATTTTCTGGGCGGCGAGATGATCCTCGATGCGGCAGCGGCGGAGAAAGCGCTCCAAACGCGCATCGCCGAGCCGCTGGGCCTTGATCTGATGGAGGCGGCGGAAGGCATTCTGCGCATTGCCGCGACCGCGATGTCCTACGCGGTGAAGGGTGTCACCACCGAACGCGGCCTCGATGCCGGCAAGTTCGCGATGATCACTTATGGCGGCGCCGGGCCGCTGCATGCCTCCGCCATCGCGCGCGAAATCGGCATTACCCGCGTGCTGGTGCCGTTCTCGCCGGGCCATTTCTCGGCCTACGGCATGCTGTTCAGCGATCTGCGCCGAGATTACGTTCGTTCGTGCTTTCAACGCCTCGCGACCGCGCCTTTCGAGGCGATCGAAGGTCTTTATGCCGAGATGGAAGCGCTCGGCCGCCACGCCGTGGACGAATCCGCGGTGCGGCCGAAGCGCATCGTGGTCCAGCGCTACGCTGATATGCGCTATGTCGGCCAGGAGCACGCGGTGACGGTCGAGCTCGACCGCGCCTTATTCGATAAGCAGGATCGCGCCGCGATCAAGCAGGCTTTCGATGCGGTGCATGAACAGCGTTACGGTACATGTGCGCCGAAGGAACAGGCCGAGATGGTCAGCCTGCGCGTCACCGTGGTGGGCGAAGTGCCGAAGCCGCCAAAGATCGAGCTCGCGCACGGCGATGGCGCGCCGCCGAAAGCGGCGTTGTCGCGCCGCAAGCGCGTCTATTTCCGCGGCCGCGGCTTTGTCGAAACGCCGGTCTATGCGCGCGACAAGCTGCTCGCCGCCAATCGCATAGCCGGGCCGGCGCTGATCGAAGAGCATGCCTCGACCACGGTGATCGAACCTGGCGACAATGCGGTCATAGACGCCATGGGTAACATCGATATCGCGCTCGGAGGACGGGAATGAGCGAAGCCCGCAAGCCGGTCGATCCAGTGACGGTCGAGATCGTCCGCAACGGCCTGATCGCCGTGACGGAAGAAATGAAGACTAACCTCATGCGGACCGCCTACAACCTCATCGTCTACGAGGCGCTCGATTTCACCGTCGGTCTCTTCACCGCGACCGGCGACACGATCTCGATCGGTCTCGGCCTGCCGATGTTCATACGCGGCATGGCGGAAACGGTGAAGGCGAAGCTCAAGCATTTCGGGCCGGACGGAATCCATCCCGGCGATATCCTCGTGACCAACGACGGCTACATCACCGGCAGTCATCTCAATCACGTCACCTTCACCATGCCGTACTTCCATGACGGCAAGCTGGTGGGGTTCGGCTGCTGCATGGCGCATTGGCTCGATATCGGCGGCATGCGCGGCGCGGTCTCGACCGACATCTACAGCGAAGGCCTGCAAATCCCGATGGTGAAGTACCGCAAGCGTGGCGTCGTCAATCAGGATTTGGTCGATATCATCCGCATGAATTGCCGCCTGCCGGATTTCGCGATGGGCGATCTCAGGGCGCAGGTCACGGCGCTGACGACAGGCGAGCGGCGCTTCCTCGAACTCGTCGAGCGCTACGGCGCCGACGCGGTTCTGGGCTCGGTCGCCGTGATCATGGACCAGACCGAGGCCGAGGCCCGCGCGAACACGCTCACGATTCCCGACGGCACCTACGAAGCCGAATCCTTTATGGACGACGACGGCCTCGATCTCGGCAAGCGCGTGCCCATTCGCGTCAAAGTCGTGGTCAAAGGCGATCGCATGACGATCGACCTGTCGGAGGTCGCGAATCAGGTTCGCGGCTTCTTCAACTCCGGCCCGGCGACCGGCATCGCTTGCGCGCAGGTCGCCTATAAATGCCTTACCACGCCGACCAATTATCCGCTCAACGAGGGCAGCTTCCGCTCGCTCGATATCATCTGTCCGCCGGGCAAGGTGATCAGCGCCGTGCGCCCGGCGCCGCTGCAGAACTGGATGTCCTTCCCGATGACGGTGATCGACACGGTGTTCAAGGCGCTCGCGCCGGCGATTCCGGAGCGCGTTATCGCCGGGCACCACGCCGATCTTGTCATCGGACAGGTTCAGGGCGTCTCGCCCGAGGGCAATTTCTTTATCACCCATCTCGGCCCGGTCGGCGGCGGCTGGGGCGCGAAGGCCTCCGAGGATGGCGTTGGAGTGACGGTTTGCATCAATGACGGCGATACGCACAACACGCCATCCGAACAAGTCGAGGCGAAATTTCCGCTGCTGATCGAGCATTATTCGTTGCGCCCCGATAGCGGTGGCGCCGGGCGGACGCGCGGCGGCCTCGGCGCCGATTACGCCGTCACAGCGCTCTGCCCGATGATGCTCAATACCCGCATCGAGCGGAAATTTTGCCCCCCTTGGGGGCTTTATGGCGGCGGGCCGGGCGCGGGCAATTCGATTGAGCTGCGCATCGACGGAAAATGGAGCGACAATCCGCCGAACGCGAAGCTGATGGCGCAGCGTCTCAAAAAGGGCGACGGCTTCATGATCCGCTCGGGCGGCGGCGGCGGTTTCGGCGATCCGCATGAGCGTCCGGCCGAGCGCGTGGCCTTCGACGTGGTCGAAGGCTATATCAGCGCCGAAGCAGCAAAGACGGATTACGGCGTCGCCGTCGATCCGGCAACCGGAACGATCGATCAAGCGGCGACGGCAAGGCTCCGCGCCAAGGAAGGGAAGGCACCATGACCGACTATCGTTTGCTCAGCTATCAAGCGGCTCAAGGCCCGCGTGCGGGCTATCTCGTCGACGACACGGTGCACGATCTGGCCGAGCTCACGGGCAAGCCGGCCTATGCCAGCGTGCTTGCCGTGCTCGAGGATTGGGCGGCGGCGAAAGGCGTGCTCGACGATTTGATCGGCACGGCCGCAAACAAGAAGGGCAAGCTGCTGCGCGACGTAAAGCTGCTCGCGCCGATCCTTTACCCGCCGACGATCTACTGCGCCGGCGCCAATTACAGCGATCACATGGCCAATATGGCGAAAATCCAGAACATTCCGGTCGAGCCCGATCCGCATGACCTGGGTCTTCACCCCTGGCACTTCATCAAGGTATCGCGCTGCGCCGTCGCCAACGGCGATCCCGTGAAGCTTTGCTGCGAGAAGATGGATTGGGAGGCCGAGCTCGGCGCTGTTATCGGCATCAAGGCGACGAATGTACCGCTCGAGAAGGCGCTCGATTACGTCGCCTTCTATACGATCGGCAACGATCTCTCGGCGCGCGATCTGACGGCGCGGCCGCACATTGCCTTCCAATCGCCGTTCAAATACGACTGGATCGGCCAGAAGGTCTTCGACGGCGCCTGCCCGATGGGGCCGTGGCTCGTGCCGGCCGACGAGATCGGCGATCCGCAAAAGCTCGCGATCAAGCTGTGGGTCAATGGCGCGCTGAAGCAGGATTCGCATACCAGCAAAATGATCTTCAACACCGCCGAGCAGATCGCGCATCTCTCGTCGCGTATCACGCTCTATCCGGGCGACGTGATCCTGACCGGCACGCCGTCCGGCGTCGGCGCCGAGACGCAGCAATTCCTGAAACGCGGCGATCAGATCAAGATCACGATCGAGAAGATCGGCGATCTGACCACGTCGATCGTCTAAGATTTCGGCGGCGCCATCGCCGCCGCGGCATCGTCGTCGAGCTTCGATGCGTGCTGCCAGGCCGGCCGCGCGCTCAGCCGCGCCCAGTATTTCTCGAAGGCGGGGCGCTTCTCCACCATGCCGAATTGCATGCCGAAGCCGATCTGACAGCCGACATAGACGTCGGCCGCGCTGAATCTATTGCCGACGAGATAATCGCCTTGCGAAACGGCGCCTTCGAGCGCGTCGAAGGCGAGCGCATAGGTGCCGTAACCCATCATGCGCTCGCGGCCCTCGGGCACGACAACGCCAATGGCCTTATCGCTGCAGGCGGCTTCGATCGGTCCGGCGGCGAAGAACAGCCAGCGATAATAGGGGCCGCGCAGCGGGATGTTCGCCGCTGGCGCGAGGCCGGCTTGGGGAAAAGCATCGGCTAAATAGGTGCAGATCGCCGCGACCTCGGTGACGACAACATCGCCATGCTTGATGGCCGGAACTTTCGCCATCGCGTTGATCGCGCGATAGGCCGGCGCCTTCATCGTCGTCGCGTAGTCGAGCAGCTCGGTGCGATAGGGTTGCCCCACCTCCTCGAGCATCCAGCGCACGATACGGCCACGCGATTGCGGATGGGTGTAGAAGACGAGCTCTGCCGCCATGCTTTGCTCCCGCGGATGATCGTCGAAAAGAAAACGGCGTGACAGCGATGAGACTGCCACGCCGCGGCGAGGTTATGCGACGCGCGCTTAGTCCTTCTGCGCGAGCCGCGGCAGCCAGCACGCAATGACGGCGGGCTTGCCGCTGCGGATCTGCTGCAAGCCGCGCTTCAAGGCCGGGCCGACCTCGGCCGGGTCGCGGACATTCTCGCCGTAAGCGCCGCAGGCTTCGGCTTCCTTGGCGAAATCGATCGGCGGATCGAAATAGCCGCCGGGGAAGCCGGCCTTCTGCGCGAAGCTGTCGGGATATTTGTCGAGGACCGCCGTCGTCCCGGTGCTGTAGCTGCGGTTGACGTAAACGACTGCCATGAACGGCTTCTTGTGGTGTGCCGCCGCCCAAAGCGCCGGGCCGGGCGTGCCGAACATGTAGAAACCGTCGCCGCAGCAGGCGATGATGTCGCGATCAGGCGCCGCGAATTTCGCACCGAGCGCCGCGCCGGGCGACCAGCCGCCGCTCGAGCCGTTCTGCTTGAAGTAGGAGCGCGGCTTCGAGATGTGCAGGTAATCGCGAAGCCGCGGCGTCGCGAGCGTCTCGTCGAAGACAATGCAGTTGTCATCGAGCACCTGGCCGACCTGATAGCTGACCCAGAGCGGATCGATCGGCGTCTTGGTCGAACGCGACTTCGCGTCAGCCTCGAGCTTCGCCCAGGCTTCCTTCGAATGCTTCGCCCAGCGCTCCTTGCGCTCGTCGGCGTTTTTCTTGTCGGCGTCGCCCATGCGGCTCTTAAGCTCGGCGGTGAGCGCCTTGATACCCAGCAGCGGATC
>DATGLO010000255.1:0-2575 GCA_035294105.1 Allostellaceae bacterium | reverse complement strand
CCGTTGGCGTAGGGCGGCCCGTCATGAAGGACATATTTCGGGCGGCCTTTCGATGCCGCGCGCTGGCGCTCGTAAAGCCCGATCTTCTCCCACCGCGCCAAGAGCGCGGGCTCGCGCTTCGGCAACTCGCCGCGCATCGGGAAGTCGGTCTGCGGCAGGAAAACGGTTTTGCGATAGTCTTCAGGCATTTAGCGAGCGATGACAAAATTCGCGGGATGGCGTTGTTGTAGCAACAACGCCCGCCACAACCAAATCCCGGAAAGTCCCAATCTCGGAGGTTTAAGGCGCGGCGAGGATTTGCCGCGCTTGCGCGCAATCCCTGGCGATCTGCGCCTTCAGCGCATCGAGCCCGTCGAAGCGTTGCTCCGGCCGCAAGCGCTCGATCAGTGCAACACGCAGATGCTTGCCGTAGAGATCGGCCGAGAAATCGAAAAGATGCGTTTCGAGCCGCAAATCCTTGCCGCCGACCGTCGGGCGCCAGCCGAGATTCGCGGCGCCATTGCGCCAGATCGTGTTCGCGCCATCCTCGATCCCGGCGCGCACGGCATAAACGCCCGGGGCGGGCCGCAAGTAGTCGACGAGGGCGATATTGGCGGTGGGAAAGCCGATGGTGCGGCCGAGCTTGTCGCCGACATCGACGCGGCCGTCGATCTCCCAGGGCCGGCCCAACAGAAGCGCCGCCTCGCGCGGCCGGCCGGCAACGAGATGCTCGCGGATCTGGGTCGAAGAATAAACGACGCCGCCCGCGCCCGAGACCGGCGCCACGACTTGCACATCGAAGCCGTGCTTGCCGCCTTGGGCCTTGAGCAATTCGGGCGTGCCGCGGCGCTTGTGGCCGAAGACGAAATCGTAGCCGACGACGACCGCCTTGGCGCCGAGGCCCGTCACCAAAATCTCGGCGACGAAATCCTCGGCGCTTTTTTGCGCGAAGGCCTGATCGAAATGGAGCGTGAAGAGGAGATCGACGCCGAGCGATTCGAGCACCAGCGATTTCGGGCGGAACGGCGTCAGGCGAAAGGGCGGCAGACCCGGCTGAAACACGGCGCGCGGATGCGGCTCGAAGGTCAGCACCGCGAAGGGCGCGGCAAGCTTCTCGGCCAAGGCCCGCGCCTCGGCCAGCACCGCCTGATGACCGAGATGGACACCGTCGAAATTCCCCGCGGCGACGACCGCGCCGCGCGCGTCGCCCGTCGCGTTGGAATGGCGGAAGACGCGCATACGCCTCAGCTTTGCGTGACGAGCACGGTCGCTTCGCCGTCGATCACGACCGCCTCGCCGACGCGGCATTCGGTCTTCAAGACGACCTGCTTCTTCTCGCGCCGGATGTCGGTGACGGTGGCACGCGCTTCGACCTTGTCGCCCGGCCGCACCGGCGCCTTGAAGGCGAGGGTTTGCCCGAGATAGATGGTGCCGGGGCCCGGCAGCTTCGCGGCGAGCACGGTCGAGATGAAGCTCGCGCCGAGCATGCCGTGCGCGATGCGGCCCTTGAAGCGCGTCGTCTTGGCATAGGCATCGTCGAGATGCACCGGGTTGTGATCGCCCGAAACCGCGGCAAAAGCCTCGATATCGGCGACGGTCACCACGTGCTCGTAGCTCGCGCTCATGCCGATCTTGAGCTCGTCGATCGTATAACCGCGCGCGCTTTGATCGGCCATATCACACCTCGGAATGCACCGCGCGAAACCATACCGAGCGCGCTCCCCTGCGACAAGTAACGGCCGAGGCCTTTCGCCGCGAAAGCCGCGTCGTTACTCTCGGGGCCGCTTCCGCTGGGGGAAAGATTGGAGAACGACAGCAGCGCGCCGCTACGGGAGATGTGGTACTTCGCGGTGACCGGCGAGCGGCTGCGGCGCGGCAAGATGCTCGCCAAGACGCTGCTCGGCGAGCCGCTGCTCTTGGGCCGCGACGCCGGCGGCCAAGTCTTCGCCTTGCGCAATATCTGCCCGCATCGCGGCATACCCCTGAGCTATGGCCGCTTCGACGGGCGCGAGATCGAGTGCTGCTATCACGGCTGGCGCTTCGCGCCGTCGGGCGCCTGCACCGCGATCCCCTCGCTCGCCGAAGGGCAGCGCTTCGACCTCGGCGGCGTCGCCGCAACCGCTTATCCGGCGCGCGAGCTCCACGGCAATGTCTGGGTGTTCTTCGGCAGGGACCCGGCAAGCGCGCCCGAGCCGCCCGCGTTGCCCGGCATCGGTGCGCGCGCGCCCGACATCTACGACACCGTCACCCTGCCCTGCAGCATCGATCACGCCGTCGTCGGGCTGATGGACCCGGCGCACGGACCTTTCGTCCATCGCGCATGGTGGTGGCGCAGCGCGCGCTCGATCCATGAGAAGAGCAAGGCCTTCGCCGCGAGCCCCTACGGCTTTACGATGCTGCGGCATGCACCGTCGAGCAATTCCAAAGCCTATAAGCTCCTGGGCGGCGCGCCCGAGACCGAGATCAGCTTTTCCCTGCCCGGCGTCCGCATCGAGCACATCATCGCCGGCAAGCACGAGGTGGTGAACCTCACCGCGGTGACGCCGCTCGGCGCGCAAGAGACGCAAATCAACCACGCGATCTATTGGACGACACC
>DATGLO010000254.1:0-3204 GCA_035294105.1 Allostellaceae bacterium | reverse complement strand
CGAGCACGCTCAAGAGGCTGGCATAGAGCGACGGCCACAGCCCGTACCGCGCCGCCGCGACGAGCACGCCGGTCAAGAAGACGATCGAGATATTGCCGATGGCGAGGAATTGCTCGAGCGCGAGGCTGATGCCGAGCGCGATCGCGGTGATGCCGGTCGCGACGGCGAACGGCCCCCAGTCGAGCTTGCGGCGCGGCGCTTCGGCGGCGACGGTTTTCTTTTCTTCCCCGGCCCCCTCGCCGGCGATGACGTGAACGCTGATATTGCCGGCGCGCCGCACGAGGTCGTGGACGATCGAGCCGTGCAGCATTTCGAACCAGCGCGAGCGCTCGGACTTGCCGATGACGAGCTGGGTGATGTTGTTGTCCTTGGCGTAGGCGACCAGATCTTCGGCGATGCCGCGGCCGGGGATGGTCGCGGTCTTGCCGCCCAAGCGCTCGGCCAAGCGCAGCGCGTCGGCGATGCGGTCGCGCTGGGCTTCGCTGAGCCGCTGATAGCGCGTCGTCTCGACATAGATCGCGAACCACGGCGCATGCAGCCGATCGGCGAGCCGGCGCGCGTAGCGGACGAGGCTTTGCGCGCCGCGATCCTCGCTGACCGCGACCAGCACGCGCTCGCCCGCCGGCCACGGGCCGCTGATCGCATGGGCGCGCATATAGGTGAGCATCTGCTCGTCGACACGCTGCGCCGTGCGCCGCAGCGCGAGCTCGCGCAACGCCGTGAGATTGCCGGGCTGGAAATAATTTCTGAGCGCGCGCTCGGCCTCGGCCGGGACATAGACCTTGCCCTCGCGCAGCCGCTCGATCAGATCGTCGGGCGAAAGATCGACCACCTCGATATCGTCGGCGCGATCGAGGATGCCGTCGGGCACGGTCTCGCGCACGCGGATATGCGTGATCTGCGCGACGACGTCGTTGAGGCTTTCGACATGCTGGATATTGACGGTGGTGTAGACGTCGATGCCGGCGGCGAGCAGCTCTTCGACATCGAGATAGCGTTTCGGATGGCGGCTGCCGGCGACGTTGGTATGCGCCAGCTCGTCGACGAGCACCAGCGCCGGCCGGCGCTTGAGGATCGCATCGAGATCCATCTCTTCGAGCGCATGATCGCGATAGTCGAGACGGCGGCGCGGCACGGTTTCGAGCCCGGCCAGCAACGCCTCGGTCTCGGCGCGCTTATGCGTCTCGACAATGCCGATGACGATATCGACGCCCTCGGCGCGCGCGGTCTGCGCGGCTAAGAGCATCTTGTAGGTCTTGCCGACGCCGGGCGCGGCTCCGAGGAAAATCTTCAGCCGGCCATGCTGCGTGGCCTTAGCCTCTTGCAGCAGGGCGTCAGGGGATGGACGCTGGTGGCGATCCGGGTTGTCGGTATCGGGCATCGCCCTCCTACTGTAGCGCGTCCAGAGCGAGGTTCAGCTTTAGGACGTTCACCACCGGCTCGCCGAAGATACCAAGCCAGCGGCCTTCCGTGTAGCTGGCGACCAGCGCCTTTACCTTATCCTCCGAGAGGCTGCGCGCCTTGGCGACGCGCGGCACCTGGAAGGCGGCGGCGGCCGGCGAAATGTCGGGATCGAGGCCGCTCGCCGAGGCGGTGACGAGCTCGACCGGGATCGGCGTACCGGGATTCTCCTTGGCAAGGTCGCCGGCGAAACCTTTGACGCCGTCGATCAGCGCCTTATTGGTCGGGCCGAGGTTGGAGCCCGCGGAATTGTCCGCCGCATAGGGCACCGGCACGGTCTTGGTCGGGTCCTTGGGATCGGGCTCGGTGGTCGCCGAGGGCCGGCCGTGGAAATACTTCGCCGTAGTGAAGTTCTGGCCGATCAGCGCGGAGCCAATGACGGTGCCGCTCTTGTCGGTGATGAGGCTGCCATTCGCCTGATGCGGAAAGATCACCTGCGCGATGCCGGTCATGCCGAGCGGATAGATGAGGCCGGTGATGATCGTCATGAGGACGAGCATCAGGATGGCGGGCCGGATTTGTCGAGACATCTCAATTCTCCTTTGTCATTGCGAGCTTGTTTCTTATTCGTCATTCCCGCGTAAGCGACGCTTTCGCGGGGACGACGAATAGAAAAAGTGCTGCGCTCGCAATGACGTTGGCTAAATACATGGCTATGCTAGGTGGATAGCGGTCACGGCGAAATCGATGGCCTTGATGCCGATGAACGGCACGATGATGCCGCCGATGCCGTAGAGCATGAGGTTGCGGCGGAGGATCGAAGCGGCGCCAGCGGGACGATAGGCGACGCCTTTGAGGCTCAACGGGATCAGCGCGATGATGATCAGCGCGTTGAAAATGATCGCCGAAAGGATCGCGCTTTCGGGCGAATGGAGGCCCATCACATTGAGCACGGCGAGCTGCGGATAGAAGGCCGCGAACATCGCCGGGATGATGGCGAAATACTTGGCGACGTCATTCGCGATCGAGAAAGTGGTCAGCGCGCCGCGCGTCATCAGCAATTGCTTGCCGATGGCGACGATCTCGATGAGCTTGGTCGGATCGCTGTCGAGATCGACCATGTTGCCGGCCTCGCGCGCCGCCGTGGTACCGGTATTCATCGCGACGCCGACATCGGCTTGCGCCAGCGCCGGCGCGTCGTTGGTGCCATCGCCGCACATCGCGACCAGCTTGCCCAGACCTTGCTCGTCGCGGATGAGCTTCAGCTTGTCCTCGGGCTTGGCTTGCGCGAGGAAATCGTCGACGCCCGATTCCGCGGCGATCGCCGCGGCGGTCAGGGGATTGTCGCCGGTGATCATCACCGTGCGGATGCCCATCTGGCGGAGTTCGGCGAAGCGCTCGCGGATGCCGCCCTTGACGATGTCCTTCAGCTGAATGACGCCGAGAATCTTGCCGTCCTTCGCGACGGCGAGCGGCGTGCCGCCGGTTTTGGCAATGCCTTCGACGATCGGCATCAGATCGGCCGGCGGCGACGCTTTCATGCCGGCATAGGCGAGGATGGCATCGACCGCGCCTTTGCGGATTTCGTGCCCTTCGACATCGACGCCCGACATGCGCGTCTGCGCCGAGAACGGGATGAAGCGCGCGCCGAGCGGCGCCATCTCGCGGCCGCGCAGGCCGTACTTTTCTTTCGCCAGGACGACGATCGAGCGGCCTTCCGGCGTCTCGTCGCTCAAGGACGACAACTGCGCCGCATCGGCGAGGTCTTTCCCGTCGACTCCCGCCAGCGGAATGAACTCGGTC
>DATGLO010000253.1:0-4625 GCA_035294105.1 Allostellaceae bacterium | reverse complement strand
ATGCGTTTCCTCCGGCCGCGTGCTCGCGGCTAATATAGCGGCGGGAGGATCGCGATGGCGAGCATCGACGTTGCAACGCCGCGCAAGCTCAGGCTCGGCATCGCCGGGCTGGGCGTTGCGAGCACTTATATATTCCCGGGCGCCGAGACCTCGCCGCATACCGAGATCTACGCCGCCGCCGATCTGCGCCAAAGCGCGCGCGATGCCTTCGCGGCGAAATACAAGGCGCGCGCGTATAAAAGCGTCGCCGAGCTCTGCGCCGATCCGATGGTCGATGTCGTCTGGATCGCGACGCCGAACCAGCTCCATTGCGAGCACACGGTTCTCGCCGCCGATCGCGGCAAGCATGTGATCTGCACCAAGCCCGTTGCCTTGTCGGTGGCCGAATGCGAGCGCATGTGCGAAGCGGCGGAGCGCAACAACGTGAAGCTGCTCTGCGGCCAAACCTGGAGCATGAGCCCCGATATTCAGGCGATGGCGCGCGTCGCGCATTCGGGCGAGCTCGGCCGGCTCATCGCGATCAATATCTGGCTCTATACCGATTGGCTCTTGAAGCCGCGCGTCGATGAAGAACTGAACGAGGCGCTGGGCGGCGGCGTCGTCTATCGCCACGGGCCGCATCTCATTGACACGGCGCGGCTTTTGGGCGGCGGAAAGGTGAGGAGCGTGCGTGCCACCGCGGGACGCTGGATGAAAGAGCGGCCATGCCCCGGCAATTTCTCCGCCTATCTCGAATTCGACGACGGCACGCCGGCGACCATCGTCTACAACGGCTACGGCTATTTCGACACGTCCGAGCTGACCTGGGGCATCGGCAATCGCATGTATTCCGATGCCGAGCGCATCCCCGTGCGGCGCGCCCTCCATGCCGGGCAGATGCAAAGCGAAGAAGCGAAAGAAGGCATGCGCTTCGGCGCGGCGGCGCAAACCGCGGCAAGCCGCGGCACCGGACAAGAGGCGGCGAAAGCTGTCGGCACGCGCGCGCATATCGGCTGGTTCGGGTTGACGGTCGCGAGCTTCGAGCGCGGCGACGTGCGGCAATCGCCCAACGGGCTCTATATCTACGACGACAACGGCCGCCGCGAGATCCCGGTCGAGGGCGGGCGCGGCGTCGGCACGCTCGAGATGAAAGAGATGCATGAAGCGATTTTCGCGGGCGCGCCGATCGTCCATGACGGGCGCTGGGCGACGGCGACGCTCGAAGTGGCGACGGCGATCGTGCAATCCGGCCGCGAGCGGCGCGAGATCATGCTCGAGCATCAATGCGCCTTGCCGGAGACGGTGCGCTGACGGACAATCGGTCGAGCACAAGGAAGGAGAGAACATGTCGGGCGAACGGCCGGTCATCTCTCACGTCGTCATCGCCTGTTTCGATTTCCGGGCGATGGTCGAGTTCTATACGAAAGCGCTCGGCTTTTCGGTCTCGGATATCGGCAAGATCCGCGACAGCGATCTCTGCTTCCTCACCTTCGATCCCGAGGCCGAGCATCATCAGATCGCGCTGGGCGGCGGGCGCAAGGGCGCGCCGGGCGAGGGGGCGCTCGTCCATGTCTGCTTTCGCTTGCCCAGCTATGCCGACTTGCAGGCGCGCCATAAACGCTACGCGGGCAAAGGCATCGACGGCATGACCACGGTCAACCACGGCTCGTGGCTGTCGCTTTACGTGCCCGATCCCGAAGGCAACAAGATCGAGTTTCGCTGGGACCTGCCGTGGTATACCGGCCAGCCTTTCGCCGAGCCTTTCGATCTCGCCCTAAGCGAGGACGATATCCGGCGCCATATCCTCGATCAGAACCGCGCGAATCCGCGCTTCCAGCCGATGAGCGAGTGGCGCGCCAAAGCGCTCGCGAAACTCAGCGATTAACCTCGAAGGAAAACCGATGCAGATCGTTCTCTATTATGCGCCGATCACCTGCGCGCTCGCGCCTTACATCACGCTGACCGAAGCCGGCGCGAGCTTCGAGACGCGGCCGGTCAATCTGCGCAAGGGCGAGCATAAGACGCCCGACTATCTGAAGCTCAACCCGAAGCATCAGGTGCCGACGCTCGTCATCGACGGCTCCCCGCTCACCGAGAACGTCGCCATCCAGCAATGGATCGCGCGGACCTTCCCGGCGGCGAAGCTGTTGCCGGCCGATCCGATGCAGGAGCTGAAGGCGATCTCAATTCTCTCTTTCTGCGCCGCCGGCATTCATCCGTTCCTTTTCCGCCTCAACTCGCCGCATCTCGTTTGCGACACGCCGGATGCCGAGCCGGCGGTGAAGCGGCTCGCGCAGATGCAGCTTTTCGAGAAGCTCGGCGTCGTCGAAGCGATGCTCGCCGGCCGCGAATGGTTCTTTGACCATTTCACCGCGCCCGACGCGCATTTCTTCTGGTGCTTCCGTCGCGCGACGCTTTTCGACCTCGACCTGTCGCAATTCAAGAACTGCACCGCGCATTTCGAGCGCATGAAGCAGCGGCCGAGCGTGCAGAAGCTCTTGGCCTACGAGAAAGAGGTTCAGGCGGCCTTCGCCAAAGCGGCCTAGAGAGGCGCGCCCGGCATGTCCGACGAAAGAGCTGCGACCAACCCGCTCTTCAACGACAATCGCTTGAAGCTCGGCACCTTCGCGACCAACGTCGATGGGGCGGCCTCGATCTCGACGATCGAGGGCCGCTTCGAGGCCAAATGGCCGAACGTCGTCCGGATGGCGGACATTGCCGACCGCGCGGGCTTCGAGGCGATCGTGCCGGTGGCGCGCTGGCGCGGCTTCGGCGGCAAGACCGACTTCAACGGCGCGAGCTTCGAGACGTATACCTGGGCGGCCGGCCTGGCGGCGATCACCAAGACGCCGGCGATCTTCAGCACCTCGCACGTGCCCACCATCCATCCGGTGGTAGCGGCGAAGCAGGCGACGACGATCGACCACATTTCCGGCGGCCGCTTCGGGCTCAACATCGTCTGCGGCTGGTTCAAGCCGGAGCTGCGGATGTTCGGCGCGCCGATCATGGAGCACGACACGGCGTATGAATATGCCGCCGAGTGGGTCGAGGTGCTGAAGCTCTTATGGACCCGCGAGGACGAGTTCGATTACGAAGGCCGCTACTTCAAGGTCGAGAAAGGCTATCACCGGCCGAAGCCGATCCAGAAGCCGTTCCCGCTGCTGATGAACGCCGGCTTCTCGCCGATGGCGCGCGAGTTCGTGCTCAAATATTGCGACGTCGCCTTCACCGGCTTTCAGGGCGCCGGCACCGACGCGGTGAAAAAGCAGCTCGCCGCCTATCGCGACCGGGCGCACAAGGAGTACGGCCGGTCGCTGTCGATCTGGGCCGGCGCCGCCGTGATCATCGGCGACACCGAGGCGGAGGCGAAAGCGCGCTACGAAGAAGCCGTCAACGAGAAAGGCGATTGGGAGGCGGTCGACAGCGTCTTCCGGATCATGGGCATGGTCGGCCGGCACCAAGGCAAGAGCGAAGCCGAGCTGCTCGCGCTGAAGCGGCTCTATATCGGCGGCTACGGCGCCGATCCGATGATCGGCACCGCCGAGATGATTGCCGACAAGCTCGAGCAGAAATCGAAAGCGGGTATCGACGGCGTGCTCGTCACCTGTCCCGCCTATGAAAGCGATCTTCGGCGGTTCGTGCGCGAAGTGGTGCCGCTGCTCGAGCAAAAGGGCCTCCGCAAGCCCGCGCGCCAAAGCACGGAGCCGTGACGAGGGCGACGAGCTTCGCCCGCCCTCACACGTTGAGCCGGTGCATCTGGCCTTCGGGATAGCGCGTGCCCGAGGCGGCGCCGGGCGGCGAGATGCGGTCGATCGCGGCGAGGTCTTCGTCGCTCAAGACCAGCTCGGCGGCGCGGATGTTTTCTTCGAGATGCCGCCGCGATTTCGCGCCCGGGATCGGCACGATGAACGTGCCGGCGCGCTTGCCGCGCGCCATCGTCCAGGCAATGGCGAGCTGGGCGAGCGTCGTGTTCTTGCGCTGCGCGATGGTTTCGAGCGCGGCCCGCAGCTCGAGATTCTTGGCGAGATGCGCGGCCGCGAAACGCGGCAAGTTCGCGCGCGCGTCGTTCGCGGAAAATTCTTCCGGCCGCGGCGGGGCGCCACTGAGCATGCCGCGGCCCAGCACGGCATAGGCCATCATCGCCGCGCCGACCTCTTTGCACGCGGCGATCTGGCCTTGCGCCTCGGCGTCGCGCGAGAAGAGCGAATATTCCATCTGCAGCGAGACCAGCGGATGCACCTTGCTGCCGCGGCGCAGGGACTCCGCCGAGCATTCCGAAAGCGCGATGAAGCGCGTCTTGCCTTCTTTGACGAGCTGCGCCATCGCGCCGACGCTTTCCTCGATCGGCACGTTGGGATCGACGCGCGACATGCAGAACACGTCGAGCGTCTCGATGCTCAAGTTCGTGAGGCTCGTCTCGCAGGTTTGGCGCAGATAGGCGGCGCTGCTGCCGCCGCGCGTTCCATCGGGGTTGCCGTCGCGCGGGCTGCCGCTTTTGGAATGGATCACCACCTCGTGGCGCCGGCCGCGGATGGCTTCGGCGATGAGGCGGTGATTGTGGCCTTGGCCATAGCTTGCAGAGGTGTCGAGGAAGTTGACGCCGAGCTCGAGCGCGCGGCGGATGGTGGCGATCGATTCCCGATCGT
>DATGLO010000252.1:0-2758 GCA_035294105.1 Allostellaceae bacterium | reverse complement strand
AACGCCGGCCGAGGTTCGCGCTTTCGCGCCCGCCTCGCCGGAGCACGAGCCCGATATGGAAGACGCCTTCATTGCGGTGGTCGCGCATGCGCGCGATCACGGCGCGGCGCCGGGCGCGACATGAGCGGCCGCGCTGCCTTTCGCCGCGTGGCGGCGCTGGTGCGCAAGGAAGCTTATCAGCTCGTGCGCGACCCGAGCAGCATCGCCATCGGCGTCGTCACGCCGGTTCTGCTGATCCTCCTTTTCGGCTACGCGTTGTCGCTCGACGTGCATGCGGTGCCCGTCGCCGTCGTCATGGAAGACCCCTCGCCCGCCGCCAGCGAATTGGCCGCCGGCTTCCGCCTCTCGCCCTATTTCGATGCCACCATGCTCACCTCGATGCCGCACGCCGAAGAGCTGATGCTCGATCGCAAGGTGGACGGCATCATTCGCCTCCGCAGCGATTTCGCGCGTCGGCTCGCCGGCGGCGATGCGGCGGTGCAAATTCTCGTTCACGGCAGCGACGCCAATCGCGCTCGCATCATCGAGACCTATGCCGAAGGAGCGATCGCTCAATGGACGGATCGACGCAGCGCCGAAGGCGGAAGTCCGGCGGTCGGCGCGGCCGTGTTGCAGGCTCGGATGTGGTTCAACGAAGCGAACGACAGCCACTATTTCCTGGTGCCCGGCCTGATCGTCCTCATCATGACCCTGATCGGTGCGTTCCTGACAACGCTGGTGATGGCGCGCGAATGGGAGCGCGGCACGTTCGAGGCGATGTTCGTCACCCCGGTGCGAACCAGCGAGATTCTGGTATCGAAGATGATTCCCTATTTCCTCCTCGGCATCGGCGGTCTCATCCTCTGCATCGTCGCGGCGAAATTCCTCTTCCAAGTGCCGTTCCGCGGCTCGGTCCTGATGCTCGCGGCGGTATCGACGCTTTATCTGCTCGTATCGCTGGCGATCGGCTTGCTGGTCTCGTCGGCGACCAAGAGCCAATTCGTCTCGAGCATGGTGACGTTGCTCGTGACCTTCCTCCCGGCATTGATGCTCTCGGGCTTCCTCTTCGATCTGCGCAGCATGCCCGAGCTCGTCCACTTGATCACGTACGTTCTTCCCGCGCGCTACTACGTCGCCTTGCTGCAAACGATTTTTCTCGCCGGCGATATCTGGGGCGTGATCTGGCCGAACGCGGCGGTGCTCGCCGCCATGGCGGCGCTGTTGTTGGCCGCGACCCGCGCCGTCACGCGCAAGCGGCTGGTATGAGGTCAGCGATGCGGGCTTCGCTCTATCGCATCCTCGCGCTCATCCGCAAAGAGCTGCTCGCGATCCTCAGCGACCCGCGCAGCCGCGTAACGATCTTCATCCCCCCGGTGTTGCAATGCCTGATCTTCGGCTACGCCGCGACCTACGACCTCAACAACGTCCCGTACGCCGTTCTCGACCACGACCGGAGCGCCGCCTCCGAGCAGCTTTTGCACAAGCTCGACGGCTCGGGAATTTTCGTCCGTGTCTCCAATCTCTCGCGCGAAGCCGATATCGCGCAGGTGATCGATCAGCGCGACGCCCTGCTCGTGATCCAGATCCCGCAGGATTTCGAGCGCAATCTCGATGCCGGCAAGAATGCGAATATCCAGGTGATCGCCGATGGACGCAATTCGAACACCGCCGGCACAGCGCTGGGCTACGTCACGGCGATCGTCGACTCCTTTAATAGCAATCGGGCAACGGCGCAGGGGCTTTCGCTCACGCCGCTGCAGATCACGCCGCGCGCCTGGTACAATCCCAATTTCGAGACGCGCTGGAACATGATTCCGGCGCTTATCGGAACGCTGACCTTCATCCAAATTCTGCTGCTGACAGCGATGTCGGTCGCGCGCGAGCGCGAGCAAGGCACCTTCGACCAGCTTCTCGTGACGCCGTTCCGGCCGGCCGAGATCATGGTCGGCAAAGCGGTGCCGTCGCTGATCATCGGCACGCTTCAGGCGACGTCGATCTTGCTCGTCGCGCAGCTCTGGTTTCGCATCCCGTTCCAGGGCTCGTACCTCACGCTCTATGCCGGCCTCGGCCTGTTCCTCGTTGCGGCGGTGGGCGTGGGGCTGCTGCTGTCGTCGGTCGTCGCGACGATGCAGCAAGCACTGCTCTATTCCTTTGTCGTCGTCATGCCGTTTGCGCTCTTGTCGGGCCTGGCGACGCCGCTCAGCGATATGCCGCCGGTCTTCGAATATGTGACGCTGATCGACCCGCTGCGCTTCGCGATCGACATCGCCCAGCGCGTCTATCTCGAAGGCGTCGGCCTCGACCGCCTGAGCTCCGATCTCTGGCCGCTCGCGGTCATCGCCGTCGTCACCCTGACTGGAGCTTCATGGTTGTTCCGCCGCGGAATCGAGTAGCCCCCATGCGCGCAGCTCTTCGCCTTCTCGCCCTCGCCGTGCTGTTGCTCTCCGGCTGCACGCTCGGCCCTGATTTCACGCCGCCCAAGCCCGACACGCCGGCCACCTGGACGAAAGACGGGCTCGCACCGGTTTCGCCCGACAAGCAGCCAAGCAGTTTCTCGACCGCGGCGGCGCAAGCGCAATGGTGGGCCAGCTTCGACGACCCGACGCTGACTTCGCTGATCGCGCGCGCGAGCTCGGCCAATCTCGATCTGCGCCAAGCCGCGCTGCGCATCGCCGAGGCGCGCGAGCAACGCAACGTCACCGCCTCGGCGATGTTCCCGACGCTATCGGGGAACGCCGGTTATACCCGCGAGCGAATCAGCGAGAAGACCGCGTTCACG
>DATGLO010000251.1:0-6232 GCA_035294105.1 Allostellaceae bacterium | reverse complement strand
ATAAGGACGGTGAGGCCGACCGCGATATAGGCGGCGCGCCACCCTGCCGAGCGGATGAAGAACTCGGCGAGAGCCGGGAGCGTTAAAGTGCCGAGCCCGACGCCGCAGGTGGCAATGCCGAGCGCGATTCCGCGCTCGCGGTCGAACCAGGCGACGATCGATTTCGAGAACACCACAGGGCCGAGGCTCGCGCCGAAGCCGGCCGCGCAAAACACCATCACATAGATGAGCCAGAAATGCTCGGCGCTGAGCAGCGACAGGCTGCAGAGCGCGAGCCCGTAAAGCACCGTTGCCGGCAGGACGACGCGGCGGATGCCGAAGCGGTCGATCAAATTGCCGAAGGTCGGGGTCAGGATCGGCGAGGCGATCGCGCTGGCGAGCAGCGCCGACGAAAACAGCCCGCGCGAGATATGCAGCGCGTTCGTTACCGGCAGCATGAAGACGTTGGTGGTGAAGATGACCGCCGGCCCCGGTCCCACCACGTTGCCGAGGAGCGATGCCGCGACAATCCACCAGCGGTTTTTAAAAAGGGCTCGCGGTTCGACGATATCGGTGGCTGCCATCGTGTTTCTCCCTGTCTCGTTCGTGCACTAACCGAAGCGGTTTTTCCGTTCTGGTAGGCATACGATGGACCGTCTCGCCCAGGCTGGCAAGCGGTTCCTCGGCGGCAGGGTCGGCATCAGGCCGATGTCGAGGACAGATCGTGATCGCTGATCGGCAAGGTGCGAATGCGCTTGCCGGTCGCGGCAAAGATGGCATTCGCCACCGCGGCGGGAAGCGGGGCCACCGCAGGCTCGCCGGCGCCGCCCCATTTCGCGCCGCCGCCTGGCACGAGATACACATCGATCTTCGGCGCTTCGGCGAGCCGCACCATGCGATAGTTGTCGAAATTCGCCTGTACCGACGCGCCGTTCTTGAACTCGATCTTGCCGAAGAGCGCGGCGCTCAGATTGAAGATGATCGAGCCTTTCGCCTGCTCGGCAATGGTTTGCGGATTGACGGTGTAATGCGGATCGAGAACGGCGGTCACGCGGTCGACTTTCACTTTGCCGTTTGCTCCAACCGTCACCTCGGCGACTTGCGCGCTGAGGCTATCCGTATGGGTGCAGATCGCGATGCCGCGACCGCGGCCTTTGGCGAGCGGCTTGCCCCAATCGCCTTTCTCTGCCGCGGTGTCGAGGACCTTGAGCCAGTCCGGCTTGTCCGCGAGCAGCTTGCGCCGGAACTGATAAGGATCCTGCCCGGCGCCGACCGCCAGCTCGTCGATGAAGCTTTCGATCGCGAAGACTGTTGATTGGCGCCCGGCGCGCGCCAGAACCATACCGGTATGTTGGTGTTCTTAATGACCGCGTCGATGCGCGTATTGGCGATCTTGTAGCCGATATCGGCGAGCCCGGCCACGGCCGTCGGGTCCGGCCCTTTGGCCGGGACGGGCCGGCCCGCGGTGTGGAGAATCGACGAGCTGACGACGCGCGCCGTGAGAGCCGTCGGCATGCCGTCGTCGCCGACCGCCGCTTTGCAGCGCACCACCGCATGCGGGCGAAACTTGTCTTGCCGCGTGTCTTCCTCGCGGGTCCAGATGAGCTTCACCGGCTTCTGCACGGCCTTGGCGATGGCGATTGCCAGCTTGATCTCGTCATTCACGTCGTGTCGGCCGAAGCCGCCGCCGACAAAGCCGTTATGGACATAGACTTGCTCGGGTTTAAGCCCGGCCGCCTTCGCCGCGCCGACGGTCGCGTTGAGCGCGTCTTGCGTTCCGACCCAGACGTCGAGCCGATCGGGCTGCAAGGAGACGGTCGCATTCATCGGCTCCATCGGCGAATGCGACAGGTAAGGCGTCTCGTAAATAGCCTCATAGGTCTTGCCGCCGCCCGCCAGCACCTTATCGGCATCGCCGTCGCTGCGGGCGACCTTGGCTTCGCCGTCGAGCGCGGCACGAAACGCTTGCGAGAGCTGCGCGCTGCTGACATTGCTGGCGGCGTCGATATCCCAGGCGGGCTGCAGTTTCTGCAACGCGTGGTGGGCGCGCCACCACGTGCCGGTCGCCGCAACCGCCACGGCGTTGTCGAGCTTCACGACCTGGATGACGCCGGGCTCGCCGGCGACGACCGATTCATCGACGCTTTTAAGCTTGCCGCCGGGAACCGGGCATTGCTGGATCGCGGCGAAGACCATGCCCGGCACCTGCGCATCCATACCGAATTTTCCCGAGCCGTCGATCTTATGCACGACGTCGACGCGCGGCATCGGCTTGCCGATGAAGGTGAACTTGTCGGGCGTCTTGATCGCGGGCTCTTGGTCGAGTGCGACCTTCGCCGCGTCGGCCGCGACGTCGCGGTAGCGCAGCGTGCGGCCCGATGGACCATGGGTAATGACGCTGTCGGCCGCGCTGCATTCGCCCGCCGGCACGTTCCATTTCGCCGCCGCCGCCGCGATCAGCCGCGTGCGCGCGCTGGCGCCGACTTGCTGCATCCGCTTCTGCGAGGCCCTGACCGATTGGCTGCCATGCGAGTACATGTCGCCATAGACCATGTTATCGCGCAGATTGCGGTTGGCCGACGCATATTCGATGCGCACTTTCGACCGATCCGCCTGCAGCTCTTCGTTGATGATCATAGGCAACGCGGTCATGCTGCCTTGGCCCATCTCCGAGCGCTCATAGCGGATGACGATCGAGTCGTCGGGCTCGATTGCGATCCAAGCATCGATTTCATGCGGGTCCGGCGGCTGGTCGTCTTCCACGGCTGTGCCGAGACCGTTACCGCCCGGGCGAGATGCGGCAGGGCGCTGATGCCGATCATGAACCCGCCGGCAGCGGTGACGCCGGTGACGAGAAAGCGGCGGCGGGTGAGAACCGAGGTTTGATTTCCGTCCATTTGTCTCTCCTCCCGCTCAGGCTTTCATCAGCGCGGCGGCGCGGTGGATCGCGCGACGCAGCCGCTCATAGGTGCCGCAGCGGCAGATGTTGGTGATGTGAGCATCGATGTCGGCATCGCTCGGCGACGGATAGCGTTTCAGGAACGCGGCGACGGCCATGATCTGTCCCGATTGGCACCAGCCGCATTGCGGCACGTCTTCGGCGAGCCAGGCTTGCTGCACCGGATGCCGGCCGTCGGGCGAAAGAGCCTCGATGGTTGTGATGCTCTTGCCTTCGACCGCGGCGATGGGCACCGAGCAGGAGCGCATCGCCTGGCCGTCGATATGCACCGTGCAGGCGCCGCATTGGGCGATGCCGCAGCCGAACTTGGTGCCGGTGAGCCCGGCCCCGTCGCGCAACGCCCAAAGCAGCGGCGTATCGGGCTCGAGATCGAGCTGGTGTCGAGTGCCATTGATTGTGACCGTGATCATGGTCGGCCTCCCGCAAGGATGCCCCCTTTAAAGCTATTAAAACCGCTGCCCGGGCAACGGCTCCCCGGGGCTTTCGCGCGCCGGCGCTCGCCGTCCCGACCTCTCGCGCCTTCGCGTTAGAGCGTCGCCCCCGGCGCGGGCGGGGCCTTTTGGGCGAGCGCCTTCGTGATGATATCGAAGGCCTCGTCGACCGAATCGGTGCGATGGAAAAGGCGAATATCCTCGGGGCCGATCGTGCCGTATCGCACGAGGACGCCAAGCCGGGCCGCGGCGAACATGATTACGCTTGGTTAACCTTTGCTGCACAGAATGGCGGGTACTGTGGGAAATCGACGTGTCGAAGTTCTGGCATAGCGGCCGGCTGTCTGCCCTGATCGCCGGCCTTCTCCCGTCGCGGCTGCGGCGGCGCAGCTTGCCTATCGACGACAACTTGCAGCTCAATCGCAGCCGGCAAGCGCTCGCCCGCGCGCAGCGGATTTCGAATGTCGGCAGCTTCGAGCGCGACCTGATCACCGGGAAAGCCGAATTTTCGGATCAGTTCCTCAGGATACATGGCATAGAGCCCGGCAGCCCCCAAGCAACCCTCGCGTTTATTCGCGGCCTCGTTCATCCGCAAGATCTGGAAAAAGTCGAGGCCTATCGGCGCGCCACCGAGCAAGGCGCTGCGCAGCGCCCTATCGACTACCGAATCATCCGGCCCGACGGGAACATCCGCGTGTTGCATCGCGAATGCGAAGTGCTCTTCGACGATGCGGGAAGGCCGGTCTACCAATTCGGCACCCTGCAAGACATCACGGAGCGCAAAGAGGCCGAGCTGCAAATCGCCCGCAGCCGCGAAAGCCTGGCGCGTGCGCAACGGATCGCGGCGATCGGCAGCTTCGATCACGATCTGATCACGGATACGGCGGAATGGTCCGACGAGCTCTATCGATTGTACGGCCTGTCGCCGGACGATGGGCCGGGGAGCATGGCTTTGGCGCTGACCCACGTCCATCCCGAAGATCGCGCGAAAGTTCGCGCGATATTCGACCAGGTGGACAACGGCATTCCCTCTGCCTCGGTCGACTTTCGCATCATCCGCCGCGACGGCGTCGAGCGCATTCTCCACCGGCAAACCGATATTACGTTCGACGAGTCGGGAAGGCCGATCCGCGTCTTCGGCACGCTGCAAGATGTGACGGAACGGCGGTTAGCCGAACGCGAAATTCAGCGCAGTCGCGAGAACCTCGCCCGCGCGCAGCGGATGGCGAAGATCGGCAGCTTCGATCACGATATCCTCACCGGCAAGGCCGAGTGGTCCGATGAGATGTACAGCATCCTCGGCATTGAAAATACCGATGTCTTGCCCGGCCATGAAACGCTGATCAAGTTGATTCATCCGGACGACCGCCAAAAATTCATGGAGCACAGGTCGAAGGAGATTGCCGGCCAAACGACCCCGGCGCTCGAGTACCGCATCATTTGCCCGAACGGCTCCGAAAAGATCGTGCGGCGGGAAAACGCGATCGTGCGCGACGAGCAGGGACGAACCATCCGCCGCTACGGCACGCTTCAAGACGTGACGGCGTTGCGTTTGGCCGAGCGCCGCGAACGCGATCTGGAACGAAAATTATTGCAGTCGCAAAAGCTGGAAGCGCTTGGAACGCTCGCGGGCGGCATTGCGCACGACTTGAACAATAATCTCGTGCCGATCATGGCACTCAGCAAGCTCGCCGCCCGCCGGCTCGACCCTGCCGATCCCATCCGCAAGAATCTCGAAACCATCTACGATGCGAGCGTGCGGTCGCGGGATCTTGTGAGCCGCGTGCTTGCCTTCAGCCGGAACGAGAACCTCGAGAAGCGCGAAGTGAACCTCGCCGAGGTGATAACCGAAGCATTGAGCTTCTTGGACGCGGTTGTTCCCTCGACCATCACGCTCGAAACTCAAATCGAATCTGTACCCGCGATCTTTGCGGATCCGACGCAAATTCATCAGATCGTGACCAATCTGGTCGCCAATGCCGCGCAGGCGATTGGCGCTAGCATCGGCACGATCACCGTCTCCGTTCGCTCGATCGCGGGGCCGTCGAGCGTGCCGGATGTCTGCCTCTCGGTGAGCGACACCGGGACGGGCATCGATGAGGCGACGCGACAGCGCATTTTCGAGCCGTTTTTCACGACGAAGCCGGTCGGCGTCGGCACCGGGCTCGGCCTTTCCATTATTCACGGGATCGTCAAAAGCCATGGCGGACGCATCGACGTGAGCAGCCAGCTCGGCAAGGGAACGCGTTTCGACGTCTATTTCCCGACGAGCGCCGCCGAGCCGTTGTCGGCGCGCCCGGCCGCGTAGCCCAGTCTTCGCCTACGCGATCTCGAAAGTCATCAAGCCCAGCTCCGCCTGAAAATAGGCGCGGCGGAAGGAATCGAGATCGGGATACGTTGTCGCCGGCAGGCGACGATAGGATAGTTGGATGGTCAAAGGCCGGGTCGCGAACGGAAACGGCTCGAAAGCGACGCGGCGGTTGCCCAGCGCGCGCATCGTCAGGCGAACGGGATTCGCGCCGCCGCGGCCAGCCGCGCACGGTACCGGCTCGATGTAATCGTCGTAGGGATCCTGGCAGCAGAAATAGAGTCCGAGCAGATCCCATACCTGAAGCAGGTGATAGTTGGTGCGAAGCTGAGCAGCGTCGAAGGATTCCTGTTCCTGCCGCTGCCGCGCTTCGTTTTGCTCGATGAAGCGCTCGATCTCGGGGCCGAGCTTGCGTATCCCCATCTCCGGATGCGTTACCGTGCCATAGCGCCCGCGCCACAGCCCGGTGCGATGCATTCCGACCAACAGGCCGCTATACGGATCGATCGTCGACATCCAGTCGATGCACCATTGATACGCCGCTAACTGCTGCGC